>JAVJTD010000251.1:0-6882 GCA_040219065.1 Planctomycetota bacterium | reverse complement strand
CTGGCGACGAGGTCGATGTCGCCGTCGCCGTCGAGATCGCCGGTCGCCAAGCCGCGACTGACGAGCTCGGTCTCGAATCCCTCTCCGGCGCGCGCGGTGCAGTCCTCGTACACTCGCCGCTGGCCGAGTGCCGCACCGAGGAGGAAGTTGTTCTTCTGGGCGTGCTTCGCGGTGCGATCGGTCTTTGCGACGTTGTCCATCACGTGGCCGTTGGCGAAGGCCAGGTCTTGCCAGCCGTCGCCATCCGCGTCGAACCACGCGACGCCAAAGCCCAGATAATAGAACGTCGCGGCCGTGAGCTTGGTCGGAGTGGTGACATCGAGGAACGACCAGTCGCCGTCGTTTTGATACAGCGTGTTCGTCTCGCCTTGGTAGTTCGTGACGATCAGGTCGAAGTCGCCGTCGCCATCGTAGTCGGCAGCGTCGACGCCCATGCCGGACTCGGCACGACCGTTCGCGTCGCGGGAGACACCGGCCCTCAGGCCGATCTCCTCGAACGTGCCGTCGCCCTCGTTGCGATACAGGAAGTTCGGCGTCGAGTCGTTGGCGACGTAGAGATCGACGAAGCCATCGCCATCGAGATCACTGGCGATCACGCCCAGCCCCTTGCTCTCGGCATCGCTGCGGATGCCGGCCTTGGCAGTCACGTCCTCGAACTTGCCGTCGCCCAGATTGCGATACAGCACATCGGGCTGCCCGGGATACTCACCCGGCGAGCAGTAGATGAGGAGGTCACGGAAGTAGCAGTCGCGATGGGTCTCGTACGTCATCGCGAGGTAGTTGACGACGTAGAGGTCCAGAAGCCCGTCGCGATCGTAGTCGAGGAAGGTGCAGCTCGTGCCCCAGCCTGTATGTCCGACGCCAGCCGCCTCGGTGATGTCCTCGAAGGTGCCATCGCCGCGATTGCGATAGAGCACGTTGGCGCCGAAGTTCGTCACGTAGAGATCGAGGTCGCCGTCGTTGTCGATGTCGGCCGCGGTGCCGCCCATGCCGTAGCCCGTGTCCCCGACTCCAGCGGCGCCAGTGACGTCTTCGAATTGCCATTCACCGTCGTTGCGATACAGCCGGTTGCCGACTGGCGTGCCTTCGCCGGGATGCGGGCCGCTCTGCACGAAGTAGAGGTCCGGGTCGCCGTCGGCGTCGTAGTCGAAGAGCACGACGCCCGAGCCCATCGTCTCGATGAGGTAGCGCTTGCCGCGTGCACCGCTAACGTGGGCGAAGTCGACGCCGCTGCCCTCGAGGCGATTCTCGAAGGTGACGCGCGCGGGCGTCTTCGGCGATGCCTCGCCCCGAGCCTTCTTCGAGACGTCTCCATCCGGCTCATCGTTCGAGCATTGGACGTGCAAGCCGATACTCATCGCAACGAGAAGGAGCCCGATCGCGGTCCGCCAGCTCACTGATCTACCTTTCGCTTCAGCGCGAGGGCCTGTTCGTTGTTCGGAGCGATGGTCAGGAGCTGATGGATCGTCTCCCTCGCCGCTGCCTTGTTACCGGCCTCGAGCTCCGACTTGGCCTTGTCGAGAAGGATGCCGACGGCCTGCTGGTCCATCTCGCTGGCGTGCTCGGCGTTGGCCTGAGCCTCGAGGGATTCGAATCGCTCGGTCAGCTCGTCAGCGCGCTTCTCGTTGCCCAGCCGGCGCTGCGCCCTGGCGAGCTGGAAGATCGCGCGGCGATTGCGCGGGTCCAGTCGGACTGCTCGCTCGAGGAGCTCGGCCGCCTGCTCCGCGTCGCCGCTCTCGAGCCAGCTCTTGCCGAGCTCGAAGAGCACCTGCGGATCCTTCGGAGTCCTCTCGAGGACCTTCTGCAGCCATTCCCGCGCCGGCTCGGCTTCGCCGCGCAGCGAGAGGACCTGAGCGATCTTCAGCCAGATCAGGGGATCTTCCGGGGTCAGCTCGAGTGCCTGCTCGTAGCGAGCACTCGCCTCGTCCAATCGAATCTCGTCCTGGTAGGTCAGTCCCTCGAACAGCAGCCCCCGAGCGCGAGCGGTTTGGCCCTCGGCACGCTCGAGGTAGTGCGCGGCCAAAGCGCGAGCGCCTTCGAAGTCCTTGGCCTTGCGGAGCAGGTCAGCGCGGGCGAGGAGGCGCTCGGGCGTGTCGAAGCTGGCATCGAGCTCGGCCGCCAGCGCGTAAGCTTCAGCCGCGAGCTCGTACTGCTTCATCTGGTCGAGCACCGCACTCAACCCGCTCAACGTTGGGGCGTGAGGCTCTTTCCGAAGCGCAGCCACGTAGCCGAGGACCGCTTCCAACGATCGACCGGCGCTTGCGTCGCGAAGCGCCTTCTCGGCGAGATCATCGCCTTCGGGCAATGCGCGATTCTGGGCCGCGCTCTCGTGAACGCGATCGAGAAAGCCGCTCAGATCGACGCTCGTCCCACAAGAGAAGAGGAGCGCCAGGGCGATCGACCCGATGACTCGCGGCAGGCCGCCGGCGAGGGAGGTGGGGACAGGGCGCCGAGCGCCTTCGGATTGGGTGGCCATGATGCGTCGAGACTACTGACCGCCCGGGGTTCTGGCAACACGGTGAGTCGTCGGGCGCGCGGATGCCCGGCTGATCGTGTGAATGGCCACCCTGGAGCCGCCTCGACAGAAAGGCTAGACGCCGCGAGGTGGAAGTCCGAGAGTGTTGGCACTATTCCCCTGACCGCTCAGCACGGGCTGCCGATGGAGGCAGCACGGATCGACGAGGTGACATCCCGATGAGGAGGGACGCGTGGTGATGTCGACGGACGAGCCGGGACTTCCGGAGCCGCCCGAGGCCGAGACCAAGCACGCCGTGATGAAGGCGGACGACTCGCTGCCCGGGACGTTGTTCGTGCTCCCCGCTCGAGACGCGATCATCTTCCCCGGGTTGATGATGCCGGTTCGGATTCCCGAAGGCTGGGAGCTCGAGAGCTTTCAGAAGGCCCAGTCGCAGCATCCGACCATCGCGATCGTTCCGCTCAAGGATCCACACATCGAGACGCCCGGCACCGTCGACTACCACCGCTTCGGCGTGGCGGCGCGCATCGTCCAGTCGGTCAAGCTGCCCGGCGGCGACATGAAGGCGGTCCTCCAGGGTCAAAAGCGCATTCGGATCCAGCGCTTCGTGCGCCGGCGTCCCCCGATCGCGCGCGTCAGCTACCCCGTCGAGGTCTTCAAGCCCGACAAGCACCTCGAGGCGCTCCAGAGGGTCGTCGAGAGCCACCTGCGCGAATTGATCGAAGGCAGCCCGATGTTCGACGAGGAATTCAACATCGTCCTCGCCAACATCGAGTCGGCCAGCCATCTGGCGGACCTCGCCGCGTCCTACTTCGTCAAGAAGCGCGAGGAGCGCATCGCCGCGCTCGAGTCCCTCGATGTGCGCCAACGCCTCGAGATCGTCGCCGACGAGCTCGTACGCGAGGTGGAGCTGCTGCAGATCGGCCAGAAGATCCAGGACCAGATCCGGGAGAAGATCGAGCAGCACCAGAAGGAGTTCTACCTCCGCGAGCAGCTCAAGGTCATTCGTCAGGAGCTCGGCGAGGAGGTCGATCGCCGGCAGCAAGAGATCGACGAGTATCGGGAGAAGATCGAAGCGGCCGGGATGAACGAGATCGCTCTGGAGCGGGCCCTCGAGGAGCTCGAGCGGTTCTCGGTGATCCCCAGCGAATCGCCCGAGTCGACCGTCGTGCGCAATTATCTCGACTGGCTCCTCGCAGTGCCCTGGAGCGAGACGACCGAGGACGACACCGATATCGACCACGCGCGCAAGATCCTGGCGAGGGATCACTACGGGCTCGAGGAGATCAAGACGCGGATCCTCGAGTTCCTGGCCGTGCGAAAGCTGTCCCCGGAACACCGCGGGCCGGTCGTCTGCTTCGTCGGACCGCCCGGCGTGGGCAAGACGTCTTTGGGCCGCTCGATCGCTTCGGCGCTCGGCCGGCGCTTCGTGCGGTTCTCGCTGGGCGGCATGCGCGACGAGGCCGAGATCAAAGGCCATCGCCGCACATACATCGGTGCCATGCCGGGTCGCATCGTGCAGTCGTTGAAGGTCGCGGGCACGTTGAATCCCGTGTTCATGCTCGACGAGATCGACAAGATCGGCGCGGACTTCCGGGGCGATCCCGCCTCGGCGCTGCTCGAGGTGCTCGATCCCGAGCAGAATCACGCCTTCTCCGATCACTATCTCGACGTCCCGGTCGACCTCTCGAAGATCCTGTTCGTCGCGACGGCCAACGTGCTCGACACCATTCCGCCGCCGCTGCGCGATCGCATGGAGGTGATCGAGCTCTCTGGGTACATGCCCGAGGAGAAGTTCCACATCGCTCGCCGCTACCTGCTCCCGCGTCAGATCGAGAACCATGGCCTGACGAAGAAGCAGCTCACGATCGATGCGCCCGCGCTTCGCCGATTGATCTCGCGATACACGCGTGAGGCTGGCGTGCGAAACCTCGAGCAGAAGATCGCGCGACTCTGCCGAAAGGTGGCCGCCCAGCGCGCCGAGGGCAAGCGGCGCAGCGTGAAGATCACCAAGCAGAATCTCAGCGATTACCTCGGCCCCGAGCCGATCTACGACGAGGTGCAGCAGAGGACGAAGGAGGCCGGCGTCGCGCTCGGCCTCGCCTGGACTCCGGTCGGCGGCGACGTGCTCTTCATCGAAAGCGCCCGCTCGCCCGGCAAGGGCTCCTTCGCGCTCACGGGCAGCCTCGGCCAGGTGATGCAGGAGTCGGCCAACATCGCGATGACGTACTTGAAGGCACATGCCGAGCCGTTCGGCTTGGAGCACGCCCAGATCCAGAACCACGACTTCCACGTGCACTTCCCCGCTGGTGCCATTCCCAAGGACGGACCCTCTGCCGGTATCACGATCGTCACCTCGCTGCTGTCACTGCTGCTCGACAGGCCGCTCCGCAGCCGCCTCGCCATGACCGGCGAGATCTCGCTGACGGGTCGCGTCCTTCCGGTCGGCGGCATCCGAGAGAAAGTACTCGCCGCCAAACGCTACGGCGTGAAAGAGATCGTCTTGCCCGCGCTCAATCAAAAGGACGTCGACGAGATCCCTGAAGGCCTACGCAGCGGACTGACCTTCCACTTCGTCGACGACTATCCCGAGGTCTTCGAGCTCGTGTTCCGTCGCTCGAGTCGAACCAAGAAGAAGAGCACCACGTCACGAAGGAACGGTCGCAAAGCCGCTCGAAGAAGGTGACGGCAGCAAGAGGGCCGCGGCTCGCCCAGGCCCACTCCCGCCCATCGGGTCAGCGCACCGCCAGGCTCCGGCTCCTTGGTTCACGGCTCTCGAGCGGATAGACTGCCGCCTCGCGAGTCATCGGGAATTGTCACACATGGCCGACGTCGTCCTTCGCCAAGTCACCAAGGAGTACCGAGGTGGCGTTGTGGCCGTGAAGGACGCGAGCCTCGAGGTCGCGGACGGCGAGTTCTTGGTGCTCGTCGGGCCGTCGGGCTGCGGGAAGTCGAGCCTGCTGCGAATGATCGCCGGGCTCGAGGACGTGACGCGCGGCGAGATCGTGATCGGTGGGCGCCGGGTCAATGAGGTGCCGCCGCGCGATCGCGACATCGCCATGGTGTTCCAGAACTACGCGCTCTACCCGCACATGTCGGTGCGCGACAACCTGGCCTTCGGGCTCAAGGTCCGTGGCACGGCGCGCGATGAGATCGACCGGCGAGTGCGGGAAGCGGCCGAGACGCTCGGCCTGGGCGACCTATTGCAGAGGCGTCCGAAGGAGCTCTCGGGCGGGCAGAAGCAGAGGGTCGCCGTGGGGCGCGCGATCGTGCGTCAGCCGGTCGTGTTCCTCTTCGACGAGCCGCTCTCGAACCTCGATGCCAAGCTGCGCGTCGAGATGCGGGCCGAGCTCAAGCGGCTGCATCAAAGGCTGAAGACGACGATGATCTACGTCACGCACGATCAGACCGAAGCGCTGACGCTCGGCGATCGGATCGTGCTGATGCGCGACGGCATCATCCAGCAGGTCGCGGCCCCGCTCGAGATGTACCGCTTCCCGAGCAACGCCTTCGTCGCGAGCTTCATCGGTACCCCGAGCATCAACCTCGTCGAAGGTCGATTGGAGCGGCGCGGCGACGAGGCGTGCTTCGTTTGTGAGCCGTTCGTCGTACCGCTCCCCGGCAGCTTGCGGAGTATTGCCGAAGAGCGCCTGGGAGGTCCGGTCGTTCTCGGTGTGCGTGCGGAGTCGTTGCGGGAAGCGACCGGCAACGAGCCGGACACCGTCCCGGTCACCGTCGACCACTGTGAGCCGCTCGGCGACCATGTCCTGGTGCACGCCCGCTGCGGCCCGGCCATCCTCATCGCCCGAATCGGCCCGGAACAGGAATGGGCCGCGGGCGGCGAGCACCGACTGGCGGTCGACCGCGAGCGAGTGCTTCTCTTCGATCCCGAGAGCGAGCAGCGGCTGGGTTTCATGTGATCGTGTGATCGTGATCTCAAACACCCCCTCACTGCATCGGTAGCTCGAACTCCGTCAGGCCGCCGTGGCGCATGCCGAACTCGATGGCGGGGCCGAAGCGGTTCTGACCCAGGATGGCTCGGATCGTGTAGGCACCCTCGGTGAGGTTGTCGAGGAGCAGGGCGCCTCCCGCGTCGGTCAGGGGATAGCTGCGGCTGGGGTCGAAGCGGTTGAACACCCTGGGATAAGGCAAGTCGAAGCGGTCTCTCAGATCGAGCGGTACTCCCGGCATCGGGACGCCATTACGATCGACGACCACGACGACCAAGGAGCCACCTGGACCGAGGACGAAGATCTCCTCGTAGGTCTCGCTCTGGCCTGCGCGCACGTCGACGAAGCGGCGCTCGGCCGCCAGCCTCGGGGCCTCGACGTCCAGCCGGTAGCGGCCGGGCGCGATGCCGCGAATCCGCGTCTGTCCCTGATCGTCAGTGAGCGGCGTTCCGGCCG
>JAVJTD010000221.1:0-16604 GCA_040219065.1 Planctomycetota bacterium | reverse complement strand
CTCTTCCGATCTCTGCTCCTGCTGCTCCGGAGTCAACTCTTGCTGTTGTTGACCCTTTTGGCCTTGCTGCTGCTGGCCTTGCTGGCCCTGTTCGCCCTGCTGGCCTTGTTCGCCCTGCTGGCCTTGTTCGCCCTGCTGGCCTTGTTCGCCTTGCTGGCCTTGTTGGCCTTGTTGGCCTTGTTGGCCTTGTTGGCCTTGCTGGCCTTGTTCGCCCTGCTGGCCTTGTTCGCCCTGCTGGCCTTGTTCGCCCTGCTGGCCTTGCTGGCCCTGCTGGCCTTGCTGGCCCTGCTGGCCTTGGCGGTTCATCGAGGCCGAGAGCTGGCGAGCGCGTTCTTCGAGCTGCCGGACTTGGTCGGCGAGCTCTTCGGCTGCCCGCTCGGCTTCACGCTGCTCTTGTTCGAGAGCCCGCTCGGCCCTCTCGAGGTTCTCGATGGCCTCGCCTTGCTTCGCCTGGGCGTCGTCTGCATCACCCTGGGCGATCTCTTGCTCGGCTGCCTTCATCGCTTCTTCGGCCGCCTGCATCGCTTGCTGGCTCTGCTGACTCTGTCGGCTCTGATTGCCGGAAGAAGACTGCCAGGCCGACATCTGCTGTTGCGCCTCGTCAGCGGCTTCGGCGAGCTGGCTCTGGCGTTCTGCGAGCGAGGCTTCCCGGGCCTTCTGTGCTTCGGAAGCGGCTTCCTTCGCGGAGCCGACCTGCTCCCGCGCTTCAGCGGCTTGCTGCCTGGCGGCCTCGCTCTGGCCTTCCCGGGCGGAGGCCGAAGCGGCCTTCGCCTTCTCGGCCGCCGCTTCGAGGGCGTCGAGGGCCTTGGTGCTGGCGGCTTTCTCGGCGTCGGACGCCGAGCCCTCGCGAGCTTCGGCTTCGGCCTTGGCCTGTTTCAGTGCCTCTTGGATGTCTTTTAGGGCCTGCTCGGAGAGCATCTCTGCCGTGGAGTTGTCGTTCTCGAACTCGAGAACTTCTTCGGCTTGCTGGAGCTGTTGCTCGGCGTTGTCGAGCTGCCGACCCAGCGCGCCTTCGGAGCGCGACATGCGCGCGTTCGCCGATCGGGACGCCTCGGAGGTCTCACTCTGAAGCTGCTGCTGCTGACGGTTGAGTGCGGAGATCGCGGCTTGCAGCGCGGAGCGAGCCGCGGCTTCCTCTTCAGCCTGCTCCGCCTGGGCGTCGCGTCGCCGAGCCGCTTCTGCCACGTCCCTCTGAGCTTGGCGCAGAGCTTCCAGCTCCTGGAGCATCCGCTCGAGCTCGCTCTGCTGGCTGCCCTGCTCACCGTCGGACCGCGCGGTCTGCCGGTTCAAGCTCTGCTGCTCTCCCAGCAGGGACTCGATGTCTTGCGCCGCGGCGCGATCGCCAGGGCTGGCCTGACTCTCGGCACTCTGGCGCTGGAGGTCCTTGAGCGTGTCGATCTCTTTCTGCTGATCACTCTTGAGATCTTCGATACCGGCGAGGGTCTCACGGAGCTCGGCGAGCTCCTGCTCGATCCGCTCGAGGCTGTTCCGATCGCTCAAGATGGAGACGAGGTCGCCGAGCTTGGCGACGATCTGCTCCTGGGAGCGCAACACTTCCAGCCGCTCACTGCGAATGTTCTCGGCGGCCTCGGCCATCGTGCGATCGAGCTGGCTCTCACCGAGGAAGGAGTCGGCGCTCTCGAGGAGCTGGGCCGTGTACTCCTTGCCTTCGCGGCGGGACCGCTCGGCCAAGCGGACGATCTTCTGGTGGATCCGCTCGAGCTGCTGGGCCGCCCGCTCTTGATCCTGGGCGATGTTGTCGAGCTCTTTCGTCTGGGCATAGGCCACCGAAGTGACGGCTCCGAAGAGCAGGGCGACGACGAGTAGGTTCAGTGTCAGCTTCATGACGCGGTCTCCTCGCGGGGAGGAAGCGATTGTTGTTGAGTGGCGCTCAGACGCCGCCGGGGCCCGGACGGTTCGGATCGATCTCGATTCGGAGTCACTTGTTGAACTCCTTGCGTGTGCGCTCGTGAATCTGCCTTTGCAGGTCTTCGAGCTCGCGGGCCAACTGCAGGACTTCTTGGTAGTCCTCCCACTCTTCCATCTTGGTCAGAAGGACGTCGAGGGTGTCCAGCACGGCCTTTTGTTTTTCGGAGGCTCGGGAGAACGCTTCGGTCATCACCGAGGCGTCAGGGGATTTGCGGCCCTCGGCCAGGTCGCGATACGCGGCGGGGCTCAGCTCGATGGCGACGTGCTGGGAGAGCTGCACGAGGCCGAGCACCTTTCCGGTGATGTCGAGATCACCGAGCTGACCCGAGGCGTAGATCGTCACGATCTCTCGGTACAGCTCGGGCTCGTAGCTCTCGAGATACTCGCCCGACCGAGCCAGCTCGTCGATCACGCCGATCAGCTTGTCGATCTGGTGGGACGCCTCGATGCGATTGAACAGGTAGGTCTGGAACAGAGATGCCAGCTCTTGGGTGAGTGCCAAAGCGTCATTGGTGACCCGGTTCTGATCGATCTCGATGCGCACCAAGCGGCTTTGGTCGGCCGGCTGCAAGTCTCCGCCGTCGGCGAAGATCCCGCGCAGGGCCTCGAACTCTTCGAACGTGCTCTCCTGGAGTCTTCGCAGGTTCTTGGTCATCTCCTTCAAGCGGACCTGACGCTCGCTGATTCGCCGGATCAGCTCACTCGCCGAGACGATGTCGATGTGATAGCTCTGCGTCTCGCCGAGGTTCGGGATCGGCTGCCCGTCCGCCGTCGACTGGTAGTCGTGCGCCTCGAGGCTGTACTCGAGCGTGTCGCCTTCGAGCACCGTCCGGGTCGCGCCGGTGTCGTCGACGAGCTCGAGCTGGCTGATCTCGAAGGGGTAGAACACCACCAGCCTCTTGTCCCCGAAGTTGCCGACCACATAGGCGTCGGTGAGGGGTGTCACGCGAGGATCGCTCGCGCCCATGAGCCGGTAGTGCAGCTCGATGTCGGCGACGCCGTAGTCATCCTGGACCGCGGCTCGTAGCGGCACGACCGCATTCGGTGTGGCGTCGATCTGAACGCGGCTCGGAGAGTACAAGCGCACGGCGGGCTTTTGATCCTTGATCGCGCGAATCGCGTAGACGCCCGGCTTCTGGTTGCTCAGGCGGTTCTGTCCCCGGAGCTGGAACGAGTACTGCGCCGTTCCGACGATCGGCATCCGGTACTGGACCTGCTCGTCGTCGATCAGCTTCATCGGACCGACGGGTTGGCCGTCCACGACGAAGGTCGCTTCTTCGAGTGGCAAGGTGGAGCGCGCCGTGATGGTCACGCGCGTGCCGATCGGCGCGTCGATATTGCCCTGGTCGAGGGTCTGGTTCTCGAGACCGGTGTAGTCCGGATAGTCGTAGGCCACCTGGATGTCTTCGATCTCGGGAGGCATGATCACGTCGACGCGCACGCGCTCGCCGTCCGTGTCGTCGCCGCCTTCGATGTGGAAGACGAAGGAGTCGATCAGGTCACGGAACCGGAGCTGGAACTCCCGCTCGCCGCGGCGCTGCATCGGCAGGCGCTTCTCGAGTCCGAGGCGTGGCTCGTCGTCGCCGCTCTCGGTGATGAGCTGCTGGACGAGATCCACCGACTCGGGGATGACACCTTCGACCTCGACATTGAGCGGGAGCGCACCACCCCGAGCGACTCGAATGTTGATCTCTCCGTCTCGCCGCTCGACGAACAGCGAGGGATCGTCCTCGGGAAGGATCAAGCGCAAGAAGGTCTTCTGCGGCCAGCGGATGCTCGATCCGAGGAACCGCTGCCACCAGATGCCGGCCAGGTCGCTGTTGAAGGCGAGGAGCCCGGCGGCGCCGAGAATGAGCGCGGCCGCGATGCCCGTACGTCGTTGCACGGGGCGCGCGTCGAGGACTCGGCCGAGGTCGACGCCGTCGGCGAGCTGGCGCCCTTCGGCCACGACCGCCTCGATGAGGGCTTTGGATTCGTTCCACTCACCGTGATGGCGGGCGAGCTGGACGGCGCTGATGAGCCGAGCCTGCAGCTCGGGATGAGTCTTCTCGAGCAAGAGCGCCAGCTCGTCGTCCGTCAGTGGCTTGCGCAGGGGATAGGCGAGGCGCCGGATCACGGTGATGGCGATGGCCGAGAGCGCGGCCACCAAGAAGACCAGCCGCACGCCTTGAGGCAGGTCCAAGAGGTAGTCGGCCCCAAAGCTCACAATGGTGATCAAGCTGACGAGGATCACGAGCGTGGCGACGCCGTATCCCCAATACAAACGGCGCAGGCGCTGGCGGAGCTGTGCCAGCCTCGTTTCGAGAACCCGCCCATCGTCTCGATTCACGTCGTCGTTCTCCGCGCCGTCATCGGGTTTGCACTCAAGAGACCCGCCGGAGCGGGTCTCGGGTCTCGCGAGCCGGGCTCGCGGTTCAACGTTGGAAGATCGGCAGGTAGCCGTATGGGATCTGCAGGATCAAGCAGGCGACCGCGGTGGCGAAGGAGTCGCCCGGGCCCACGTTGTTCTTCCAGTTCCCGTCGGGTTGTTGGTTCTGGAACAGGTCATCGGTGATGCGATTCCAGTACCAGGTCCACGCCTTGCCACCGGCGATGTAGGTCGCCTGCACCGCGTAGTAGTTGCCGTAGTAGAAGAAGTAGTGATAGCGGTAGAAGTCGATCAGGTCGTCGTAGTTGGTTCGAAGGTACTGCAGACCGGCGTCGATGTCGGCGTCGGAGTAGATTCCGGCACCGTACAGGGTGGTGATGCCCGCGGCCGTCAAGGGGAAGCTCGAGCGAGCGCCCTCCTTGAGCTGGTACTTGAACGAGCCCTTCTCGTTGCGACCCCGGCCGAAGTTGTAGCGGCTGTACTGGTCCTCGCGGACGGCGCTATTCTTCACGTACTCGATCGCGCGATCGATGGTCGTGCGAGGCACCTTGATGCCGATGTTGCGCGCGGCGCGCAGCGCCATGACCTGGCAGACGGTGATGGACATGTCGGAGTCCTTCGCCATCGGCAGGTAACGCCAGGAGCCGCTCTCGTTCTGGCTACGCACGATCAGGTCGATGGCGAGCTGCAGCTTGGCGCGCACGTCGGCGCGCTTGGTCATGCCATAGATCTCCGCGAGAAAGAGCGTCGCGAAGGCGTGGCTGTACATGCGCGTTCCGTTGTCGGTGACGTAGCCGTCCTCGTCGCTGACCGCGCGCAACACGTATTGAAGGCCTTCCTCGACGACGTCACCGTACTTGCCGCGTCCAGGCAGATGTCCGCCGGCCATGAAGGCCATGCAGGCGAGGCTCGTCACACCGACGTGCCCCGACTTGTCTTGAGTGACCCGGTAGTTGTCGTTGAGCTTGAAGCCGACATCGGCGATCCAGGAGCCCCGGTCGGGGCCCTCGGTCACCTGACGGGCGGCGAGCCACGAGAGCCCGCGCTCGACGCGCTCTTCATGGCCGGGCTTGAGGACGGTGTCGTTGTCCGCGGCGATGGCCGGCACGGACAGGATCAGGAGGAGGGGAATCAGCCAGCCGATCGGGCCGGACTGTCTCAGCGTTTCGGCTCGTAACATATCAGCGTGGTCCCTTTCAGCACGAAGAGGCGGCTCCCGTGCAGATCGATGTTCGCCTGACTCTCGGGCGCGTCCTCCATCTCGAACGTCTGGAGCACTTCACCGCTCTTTCGGTCGAGTACCTCGACCTTGGACTTGATCGCAGATCCGGGCACCGGTCGCGTCACGTTGAAGCAGAGGTAGACATGCTCGGAGGTGGTGCGGATGTCTTGGAGGCTCGTGTAGAACGGGCGCTCCTCGGCGGTCATGTCCGGGCTGAAGGTGAACTGCGTCGACCAGTTCGACTGGAGTGCCGGGATCTCGATTCCATGGAAGGTCGTCTGTAGGCTCCGGTCGCGCGGGTCCCGTATCGCACCGCTCTTCAAGACGACGACGTCGTCCAGCGAGAGCTGGCGCTCATGCTCGCCATCGAAGGCGAACTGCTTCTCCTTCACGATGGCGCCCGTGGCCGGGTCCAAGAGGAGCACTCGGGTCTGATTGCGCGCGGACGAGGGGAGAGGGACGTCGACGAGGACGACCGGATGCTCGCCCTTCTGGAAGGCCTGCCAACGCTGGTTCGGAAACGCCCTCGTCCACAGATCCCTCTGCCTGGAGACGTCGAAGCAGGCGATCTCCTGACGGTCGGGCAGGTAGAGGCGATTTCCATGAGTCCAAGCGTCGCGCATCCGCGTCACGTCACCAGTCACGACGCGCTCGTAGTCGGGGATCCCGGTGAAGGCGTCCACGACGGCGAGGCGCGTGCGATCTCCGGACTGGAGCTCGACGACCAGGGACTCGTCGGTGGGAAGGATCGACCTCACCTCCGATGAGTAGGAAGAGCTCCAGAGCACCGCACCCGAGACACCGTCGATCGCCGTCACCTCGCTCTCGTCGACCAGGCCGTAGAGATGGGTGTGGACGAAGACGATCCCGTTGTGAACGGTGCGGCTACGCACGTCGCCCGAGAACTTCCGGCGCCAGTGTTCGGCGTTGGTCCTCGGATCGAAGGCCACGACATCGGCCGTATCGGAAGCGACCAGCGAGCGATTCACGAAGATCGGCTCGAGATGGGACTGGACGATCGACAGACCGTTCAGGCTCCTCTGCCAGAGCTGCTCCTTCTTCTCGAGGTCGATCGCGGTGAGGTACTTGTTGTCGACCCAGGCGAAGAGGAGGCCTCGGGCGGATAGGGGACGCTCACCTCTGGGCCGGACCAGATCCGACTCGACATTAGGTCCCAGCTCGGCGTGCCAGGCTCGCACGAGCTCACCGCCCGAGGTCGGCCGGCTGTCCGCAGCCGCTCCGCGATCCTCACCGAGGCGATCGAGGAGGGCGCGTGCCAGCTCGCCCGCGAGAGCGCCTTGCTGGGTGGATTGGCTCGCGTGCCGAGACAAGACGCGCTCGGCGAGGGCGCGGGCGAGGGGCCGGTTGTCTTCGGCCTCGGCAACGGCGGCCTGGTAGAGGTAGACCTCGGCCCGGCGTGGGCTCTCGGGGTACTTCGAGACGAACTCGCGCGTGACTCCGAGTGCTGCCGTCGTGTCGCCGCGATCGATGTAGAGACCGGCGAGGTCGAGGTAGTGCTCCTCGGCGCTCCGGCTGAGCGGGTACTGCTCGAGGGTCCTCTGGAACTGCTCGGGGCTGTCGGCGACACGAGAGGCCGCGATCGATTGACGGGCTTGGTCTTCGTAGCTTTCGCGCACGTCGCGGGGCGCTTGGCCGAGAGCTTCGCGGATCGCGTCGCGGGCGTACTCGGAGACCGGCCGTCCCCGCTCGGAATCGCCCGAGTATCGCGAGATGAGCTGCTGGGCATCGCGAATCGCGCCCGTCCAGTCCTCCCGTCGCACCCGGTGCGCGATCCGCATCCGCAGCGCGCGCACTCCGACGCGACTGGCCTCCTCGGCCGGGCCATCGAGATATTCGAGGCGGTCGCCGTACTCGTCGAGGAGCTCTTGGAGCGCACTCTCGTAGCGACGCGGATCCGCTTGGGCCCGAACCGCCAGCTCCTCGATCGCGAAGAGCCGGGTCTGGATCCGCATCTCCTCCGAGGGGGCGTACTTCTCGGCCTCGAAGAAGAGCTCGGCGGACTTTCGGCTGTCGCGGGCATTGCGCCCCAGCTCGCGATAGGTGCGGAACAGCCCGGTGCGGGCCACGCGATAGCGCTCGTCGAACTCGTCGCGAGCCGACTTGGGCAGGGCGTCGATCGCGTTCCGGAACTCGCCGATGGCCGAATCGTAATCGCCGCGCAGGATCTCGAGGTCGCCGAATCCCAAGTGGCGCTCCGGCGATCCGGCCGGGAGCTTTTGAAGCTCCTGACGCTTCTTTGCGAGGATGATGTCCTTGTCGAGGTAGGCTTCGACGCGCTCGCGGCTCGCCGAGACCAAGGCGCCGCCGCCGCTCACGAGGATCGCACCTTCGCGATTCGGCGTGCTCTCGAGCGCCAGGATCTCTTGCAGCTCACCTCGGAGGTCGAAGCGCAGGAGGCTGTCGCCCTTGCGGACGAAGACGCCGTCCTCGGTCACGGCCGGGCGGGTCGTCATCATCGGATCGCCCAGATCGAGCTGACGAATGATCTCACCGGACTCGGCATCGCGGAGGGTGAGGTTGGGGCCGGTGATGAAGACCTTGCCGGCATGGACGGCGGCCATGTGATGGCGAAGCTGACGGGCTCGGAAGCTGCTCCTCGGCGAGGGCGAGTCGTAGGTCTGGCGCCAGAGCGTGTACCCGGACTTGGCGTCGAGGCAGTACAGGTCGGTGTCGTCAGTGGGGGCGAAGTACAGCTTGTCGTCCCAGAGGATCGGCGGGGAGTTCGCCCAGAAGGTCGGACGCATCTCCGGATTCATGCCCGACGGCGGATAGATCTCGATCGGGTCGTACTCGCGCAGCCACTGGATCCACCCCGAGCGTGCGTCGAGAGCGGCGACCACCCCCAGGTTCGTGCAGAAGTAGATCGTCCCTTCGGCCTCGGCGACCATGCCCGGTGAGTATTCGAGGAAGGGGCGCCCGAACATGTTCAGCTCGAGCTGACCCGTCGCGACGGGAGTCCGCCAGACGAGCTCGCCGGTGAAGCGATCGAAGGCGCAGACGACGGCGTGGAACTTGCCCTTCTCGAACCAGGCCGAGGCGATCGCCAGGTCTCCGAAGATGACCGGCGGCGTCGGCTCGCTGAGCGGTGCGATCTCCGGATCGCGGGTGAACGGCGGTTCGGCATGGCTCCAGAGCAGCTTGCCGCTCGCTTGGTCGAACGCGAAGAGCTTGCGCTGTGGCAGCGTGATCTGGATCTGCATCCCGTGGAAGGTCTGAGAGCGACGAGCGCTGCTCACGACCTGCAGGTTCGTGTAGACGATACCGCCGCGCACGGTGGAGCCGAAGATCGCGTTCGGGCCCAGGCCCTCGAGCTCGCTGAGGCCCGAGCGGTCGTTGGCGATCTGACGGCCCAGATCGCTGCGATAGGACCAGAGGAGCTCGCCCGACAGCAGGTCATGAGACTGGATCGAGACGCTGTCGTTGACGAGCACCGCGCCATCCGCGATGGAAGGGTAGAAGGGTAGCGCGAGCTGGTACTTCTCGATGTTGTAGAACGCGTTGCTGCGAGGCTCGTCCTGGAACGGGTTGAAGTCGAGGTTCTTCACCCAGCGAGACCGCGTCGGTGCCGCTGGCGGCGCCATCAGCCCCGAGCCGGCGTTCGAGCCCGTGATCTGCGGCCAATCCGCGAGCACAGAGTTGGTCCCGGTGAAGGGGCGCTTGGGCCGGGTGTCCTCGAGGATCTGGTCGATGGTGGCGAGCAGCGTGATGTTGTCCCCTTCGACGGAGAGGACGCCCTCGAGGTTGCGGGCCAGGTGGCGAAGCTCCGCGAGCGACTCTTCGCGATCGTTGAGGCGCAGGGACAAGGTCGCCCGAGCCGCGGCCACCGAGCGGAGGCGAGCCTCGTCCTCGGGAGCCCTGGGGTAGGCGACGGCGTTCAAGAGGAACCAGGCCGCCGCGTCGTGGTTGCCCTGCTCTTGGTACAGGTTGCCGAGGAGGACGAGGGCGGGGAGCCCGCTGCGGGTCCAGTAGTATCGCTCGACGATTCGGCGCAGCTCGTCGAGCGAGCGGGTCTTCTTCGCGTTCTCGAGCTGCTCCCGCGAGCTCTCGTCGAATCGGCGGCGATACGCCTCGAGGCCTTCCTGCGGCATCAGGCCGATCACCCGGTGGGCGAGCTCGCCAGCGCCGCGGTAGAGCAACAGCGCGTCACCCTCGGCCGAATACTTCCGGTACTCCGCGGGATCGATGGCGATGACGTGGTTGGGGTGACGGTCGAGCACCTCTTGGAGGCGTTCAGCGGCCAGGGGCCAGTGGCGGTCTCGGATGTGCCGACGGATCTGCTGGAAGCTCTGGCGCGTTTGACTGCGCGCCGCGACATCGAACGTCTTCGTCGCTTGATAGGTCGGAGTGTAGTCGCCGATCAGCTCGTCGATGGCCTGGAGCTCGTCGGCCGACTGCGCCGAGAGTGGGGCGGTCATCCAAAGGATGAGAATCGCGAGCCAGAGCCGCCTGGGGATGAATCGCTCGTTGCTACGAAATACCTGGCGCATGTTCCGACGTCCATCGAGTGATTGTGCGGAGCACCGCGGTAGCCGGAACGGTGAAGTCTTGGCGCCGAACGGGGCTCCTCGAAGGGTCGATGTTCTCAACAGCTTTCCATGTTAGTGCTTAGTACGATTGCTATCGACTCGAGCCGATCCTTTTTTTGAGCGGCGAGGCCGGTCCGTTCTGCGCGATCCGCCTCAGACCAATTGGACGCGCTTCCTCAAGATCCACTCCAACCCGAGTAGCCCCGCGAGGGCGAACAGGATCCACGGCCGATCCCAGAGCTGCTCCTCGCTCCGCAAGGTCTTCTTGCTGATCGCTTTCTCCTCGATGGCCGACGAGAGCTGATCGAGGTCGTGCAGGCGAAGATAATGGCCCTTGGTGAGCAGGGCGATCTCCCGCAAGCGGTCCTGATCGAGGCTCGTGATCTGCGTCTCGAGGACGGGCACCTTCACGAAGAACGAGATGTGCGAGATCTTCTCGGCGGTTCCCGGCACTTCGATCCAAGCCTCGTATTTCCCCGGCTCCTTCTCGCCGAGCTCCCGCTCGAAGATCCCCGGCTCACCGGGCAGCGCCGGCAGCTCCATCTCCATCTGGCGTCCCTTGGGGGTCTTGATCCAGATCGGCTGCACGTCGGCCTCGAGCGGCTCGTAGTCCTCGTCGCGCACCGACGCCCAGAGCGTGATCGGCTCCTTGATGTCGTACTCGGTGCGATTGTCCTTGGTCGTCAGCTCGTACCGCTTGTCCGAGCGCCGCAGCTTGCTCATCGCCAGGTACTGGACGGCCTTCAGCCAGAACTGCTCGTGGTACTGCTCGCCGTAGTACTTCCGCCACATCCAGGTCGAGTCGAACGCGAGGAACAGCGTGCGACCGGTCGGATAGTGGGTCGTGACGATCAGGGGGTGCTTGCCGTAGCGCGGGTTGCCGGTCTCGGGATGGCGAGCCAGCACGCGGGCGCCGGGCTTGGCGCGCTCGACCGGGAGGTACCAGTACAGCCCCGGCATGCCGAAGTCCTCGGACTCCCAGAGCCGGCGGTTCTCCTCGGGGTCGGTGCGCAGCTTGACGATCTCGTGGGGATCGTAGGGGTTCTCGAGACGAGGGCGGAAAGGGCGGTCGTAGCGAGTGGGCACGTTCTGACGCTCGCGATCGAGATTGCGGATCACGACCGGCAAGATGTCCTCGATCGGGGTGTTCACGTACGACCGCGGCGCGTAGTTCTCGCCAGCGATCATCAGGAAGCCGCCGCCGATCTCGACGAACTTCTTGATGTTCTTGAGGATCTTCTCGCGCTCCTGGGGATCGTCGTGCAGGTCCTCGGGATCGACATCGCCGAAGACGATCACGTCGAACTCGAACAGCTCCTTCGGGTCGGTCGGGAACTGACGGAGGATGCGGTCCTCGCGGTCGGCCGAGTGCTCCTGCTCGAAGCGCAGATCGGCGGAGAGGAGGAGGCATTGCGTGCTCAAGGACTCGTCCGCACGAATGAGTGCGTTCTTGAGATAGCGGTACTCCCAGCGCGGGTAGCCCTCGACGTAGAGCACCTCGATCTTCTCGTTCTTCACCCAGAGCGTCTGCGGCGACGTCTGGTCGTCGATCGGGTTCTCGTCGCCCTCGGGAGGGATGATCTTCGCCACGATCTCGTACTCGCCGGGACGAGTCGGCTGGAACGAGAGGAACTGGCGAGTCTGTCTCGGCTCGGGACCGTCGACCGCGATGCTCTCGCGGGCGAGCTCGGTTCCTTCGAGCTGGTCGATGAGGACGAGGGTCGCGATCTGGTTCGGCTCGAACCCCGAGGTCATCACCTCGACGCGGAACTCGACCTCTTGATTGACGAGGGCACTGTCGGGGAAGAGGCCCCAGTCGATGCCCGCGTTGCGGCTGAGTAGCTCGGGCTCACCGACGCCGACCGCGTAGAGGCGTACCTCGTTGCCACGCGCGCGAGCCGCGGCTTCGAGAGGGTCGGTGCCCGCGTTGGAGCGTCCGTCGGTGAAGACGATGAGGCCGGCGACGTCGCGGCCGTAGGCATCGCCCATCGCTTGCTCGATGGCCGTGCCGAGGCGAGTCGATTGGCCATCCGCCTCGAGCTTCAGAGCTTCATTGCTGGGGATGGGCTGGAGCTCGCTCGAAAAGCGGTACATCTCGAGGTCGAATCGGTCCTCGAGCTCGGCGAGGATTCCGGTGTCCTTGTTTCCGAGTGCCTTGGTGACGAGCTCGGAGCGCGGCACCTCCTCGAGGGGTCGGTTGGACGGGATGCCCGTCAGCCTCCTCAGCTTGGAGCTCGAGGCCGAGTCGCGATACTCCTCCTTGGCAGACATGCTGTAGGAGTCGTCGATCAGGACGGCGAGCAGGGGACGGATGGTCGTCTCGTCGAACTGCTGCCGCACGGGCTCGGCCAAGAGGGCGAGGAACCCCAGGATCGTCAGGGCTCGGACCACGGCCAAGAGCCGCTTCATGCGCGCCGGTGCGGTCGAGCCTTCGCGGGCGTAGAGCCACCAGGAGAACGCGATGATGCCCGGGACGATCACCAGCACCACCAGCCAAGAGGCCGGCAGCCGGAGGAACTCGATGTTGGACTCGAGTAGGAAGTGCATCACGATCTCCCGTGCTTTCCGATGCGCCAGGCGACGATCGACTCGACACCGAGCAAGAGGGCGGCGGCCGCCAAGAGGTACTTCCAGATCTCACCGCCGCCTCGGCTCTCGTTCGAGGTGATCTCGGCCGCCAGGCCGTCGGCGGTGAGCACGCGGACGCCTTCGAAGATCGACTCGAAGTCGCGTGGCTCGAAGCGACGGAGGTCGCTCTCGTCGGGATTGAGACCGAGCGCGAACTGCAGCGTCTCCTTGGGGCTGCTGTCGTTCCCGATCAAGGTGACCTCGACCACGCCGGGCTGGCGCAGATCCTGGAAGGGCTCGACGACCAGCATCTCCGACTCCTTGCGCAGCCAGTCGGGGGAGTACTGAGTCGTGCCCGTGAGCTTGAGCTGCACGTTGTTGTAGCGATAGATGTCGCGCAGACGCATCTTGAGCGGCGAGCCCACCGGCAGGTTGAAGACGTGTCTATCGTGGGCACTCAGGTAGTAGGTCACGTCGTGCACGAAAGGCAGGAACGCCATCGGGTCGGAGACGAGCTGGTTCCAGTCGTCGTCGATCGAGGTGGTGAGGAGGAAGACGCGGCCGTAGTCGAGGGGCCTCTCGATGATGGCGGGGCTCTGCTCCTCGTCGTCGAAGCGGGCGATCACCCGCACCTTCTCGTCCGCCTCAGTGAGCTTGGCGCGAAAGAACTTCAGGACCCTCGCGTCCGAGAACATGTCGCGGAAGCGGTCGTGCTCGAAGAGCTGCAGCGTCGGGTGCTCGTAGTCGACATCAGCGAACTTGTAGTAGTTGGCGTTGCCGCGCTCGGGAGCCATCTCGGTCAGCTCGACCGGCATGAGACCCTTGCCCAAGCCGCCCATCCAAAGCGTCGAGTTGTACCGGCTCGCCATGACCTGATCGCCCAAGGTGATCCACAAGCTGCCGCCAGATCGAACGAAGTCCTCGAGGCTCTCGATGACCTTCGGCTCTCCGATCGAGGGCACGTTGGCGAGCACGATGACGTCGTATTCGCTCAGGGTCTCTTGGCCGTAGTCGAAGACCGTGTCGTCGATGACCTTCGGCCGGAAGGTGGCCTCGACTCGCTCGGGATCGTCGCTCGGGCTCGGATCGAGGGCGCCGGAGAGGAAGTACGCCTCGCTCTCGAAGGGATCATCGATCCGCTCGTCGCCCGAGACGATCAGGACGCGGATGCCCTCTCGGACCTCGAAGGCGAAGGAGCGCTGATTGTCGTTCTGCAGGCCGTCGGACTCGAGCTCGACCATCACGTTGTGGAAGCCCGGCTCCTCGAAGACGGCCCGGAACGCGACGGTCGACTCCCCGCCGGCCGGCACGTCGAGCGTCTTGACGGGCCGTTTGTTTCCGTCGACGAAGAGCGTCGCCGTCACGCTCGTGCGGTCCTGAAGCCCGAAGTTCTTCACCGTCGCCGTGAAGGTGGCAGTGTTGTTGACCGCGATGCTCGGGTCTTCCGTCCCGAGGTCCACGATGGCGAGATTGGCGGGGTGGCGACTGCTGCCGGAGACGTCGACGACCGTCGGTGTCGGGCAGCGCTCGGCGACCGCGCGGAACAGGTCATCGAGGCCGAACTGGGATCTCACGATGTCGTCGTCTTCCGGCGACTCCGTGTCGCTGGCCAGGGCGCGATTGGCATCGACCTCCTCGGCATCGATCCAGCCGTTGCGTTGCAGGTCGGTGACCCAGTAGATCTCTCTCGCCGTCTCGTCCTGGCTCAGGCGGTCGTTGATGAGATCGAGCGCGCGGCCCGGGCTGCCGGGGGTGGACCAGGGATTGGCCTCGACCCGGAGCCGCTCGAGCACGTCGTCGGCGCTGCCATCCCACACCGCGATCTCGACGGGCTCGGCCACGAGGACGAGGGAGAACTTACGGGTGCGGTCTTGTCGCTTCTCGTCGATGACCTGCCGCGCGGCCGCGGTCGCGCGATCGTAAGCTCGCCCGCCGCCGCCCCGGTAGTCGAGGCTGAACGAGTTGTCGAGCACCACGATGACCTCGGGGCGATCGCCCGGGAGCACCTGAGCCAAGGAGCCCTCGGGCGTGATCAGGGGGCGGGAGAGGGCGAGGGCCAAGAGCGCGATGATGGCGCAGCGCACGAGCAGGAGCAGGAGGTTCTCGAGCCTCGAGCGCCGGTTCGTCTTCTGGAAGGCCGCCAGGAGGAAGCGCGTCGCCGCCCACGGCACTCTCTTGAAGCGCTGCCGGTTCAGGAAGTGGATCAGGATCGGCACCGAGATCAGTGCCAGTCCCCACAGGAGTCCAGGATTCAGAAAGCTCATCGAAGTCTCCGCCCCCGATCCGTTCGGAGGGCCGGCCGCGCGTGGCGGCGTGCGTCAACCGCGACTGGCTTCGGCCATGCGCGTTGCCAGGTAGCGTGTCAGGGCGACGTCCACCGGCGTGCCGGTGTCCATCAAGACGTAGTCGATCCGGTTCTTCAGGCAGCCCTTCTTCATCGCGAGGGTGAACGCCTCGACCTCTTCGAGATAGGCCTGCCGGAGCACTCTGGGGTCGGCGGTGATCTTGGGCATCTCCTCGAGTCCCTCGAAGCGGGTCATGCGCTCGAAGGGGAAGGTGAGCTCGTCGTGATCGAGGACGTGGAAGGCGATCACGTCGTGCTTGCGGTGACGGAGCATGCTCAGCCCGCGCAGGATCTCTTCCGGCTCCTCGAGGAAGTCGGAGATCACGATCACCAGCCCGCGCCGGACGAGACGATTGGCCATCTTGGCGAAGACCTCGCTCGTCTTCGTCTTGCGCGTCGGAACAGCGGCGGCCAGCTCGGCCACCACCGTCCGGAACTGCGAGAGGCTCGCCGAGTGAGGCACGTAGCGCTGCACGTCCTCGTCGAACAGCGCCAACGCGACCTGGTCCTGCTGCTTGAGGATCAGGTAGGCCATCGTCGCCGCGATCGTGGCCGCGTAGTCGAACTTGGTCCCGCGCTTCTCGTCGCCGTACGCCATCGACTCGCTCATGTCGAGGAGCGTCGTCGTGGTGAGGTTGGTCTCCTCCTCGTACTCCTTGATGTAGAAGCGGTCGGACTTGCCGTAGACCTTCCAATCGATGTGGCGTAGGTCGTCGCCGGTTACGTACTCGCGATGCTGCGCGAACTCGACGCTGTAGCCGCGGAAGGGGCTCTTGTGCATTCCCGAGATCGTGCCCTCGACGATCTCGCGCGCCTTGATCTCGAGCCGGGACGCCCGGTTGAGGGTCTTGGCGTCCAGATACTTCAGGGGTTCGGCCATGAGGGGTTCCGATGGGTCGAGAGAGAGGCGCGGCCAGCCGCGCCCTGGGACCGCGTCACTCCGAAGAGATCACCGGCGGCAGCTTCGAGTCACCCGTGACTTCGCTTCCGTGCTGCGGAATCGTCTCGAGCAGACGGTCGATGACCCGGTCCGGCGTGATGCCTTCGGCCTCGGCGCTGAAGTTGGTGATGATGCGATGGCGTAGGACGGGGTAGGCCACGCGCTGCACGTCCTCGAAGTTGACGTGGTTGCGGCCCTTGAGGAGTGCCCGCGCTTTGGCGCCCAGGATGAGGTACTGCGCCGCGCGCGGTCCGGCACCCCAGGAGATCCACTCGGTGATGAAGTCGGGCGTCTCGGGTTGGCGGAGCCGCGTCGCCCGGACCAGCTTCATCGCGTACTCGAGGATGCTGTCGGCGACCGGCACCTTCCGCACCAGCTCCTGGAGCTGCAAGATCTCGGGTCCCGAGAGGACCGAGGACACCGTGGGGTGATCGGCGGTCGTCGTTCGGCGGACGATCTCGAGCTCGTCTTCGTAGCTCGGATAGTCGACCTTGATCATGAACATGAAGCGGTCGAGCTGGGCCTCGGGGAGCGGGTAGGTGCCTTCCTGCTCGATCGGGTTCTGGGTGGCGAGCACGAAGGCACCTACCCGCTCCCCGAGGCCCAGCTCGACCGCTTCATGTTCATGATCAAGGTCGACTATCAGAGCTACGAAGACGAGCTCGAGATCGTCCGCCGAACGACGA
>JAVJTD010000213.1:0-7710 GCA_040219065.1 Planctomycetota bacterium | reverse complement strand
TTCTCGGACCCGATCTGAGCCAGAACAACATCCTCCCCGAGCCGCCGCCGCACCGGACCGAGCGAAGCGAGTGGGGCGGCGGTGAGGGGAGAACATCCCCAACAATCCCTCAAAGAGCGTGATCACGAACCCATCGATTATCGTGAGCACTCATACTTCGGGTCCTCTGCGGCGACCAAATCTACCTCGACTTGTCGCCAACGAGCGGCTCTCCCGTTTTCTTCGCCCCTGATCCCTGGAAGCTATACCGCGACCGTTGGACGAACTACCCGGGTGGCTCGACTGACGATCCAGCTAGCTTCCCGAAGTTTCTCCGGGCCTCCCCCAACCTGACACTCGCCGACGACCACGAGTTCTGGAACGACTATCCTCACGCCAGCGCATGGCTACCTTGGTCCGAGTCGCGACGAGGCCGCCCGCTGGGACAGAAAATGGATCGCGCCTTCGAGGTCTTCCAGGCAGCGCTCAACTGCCATCCTGAGCAGGTGAGCAACGCGGGCGCACTCGGGGGCCTCCTGTCGGACAAAGCGCGCACCTTCTCGATTGATCTCGGAGGAGTGCGCCTCGCCTTCCTCGACACTCGCACTAGGCGAGATCGCTTCGACGCCGACCGGCCGCGCTTTGCGCCAGCGAGCTGGCTCGGGCTGGTTCGGGAATGGCTTCGGGATGGCCCGGGCGTCCGGATCCTCTTCCTCTCGCAGCCTCTCATCGAAAGGAAGGTAAACTGGTTTCGGCGACTCACCCACACGATGGGCGACGTCAACCTGCCCGACTACGAGAAGGACTTCGCGGCCCTCTGGGAAGCCATCTGCGAAGCCCCCGGAGACGTTCTCATCGTCTCAGGCGACATCCACTGGAGTCGTCTGTACCAGGTCAAGCGTGCCTCCTCGCGAAACGAGGTTTTCGAAGCGATCGCCTCGCCACTTGCACTGATTCCGGGAAACCTACAAGACCGTGGTGAATCATCCGGCAAGGTCGATTGGAATCGTCCGCGTGGACGCGCGAGCTGGGCACGACGCTACGCGATCAACGAGCCGGCAACGTACTCGACGATCGAGCTCCGAACGCTCCAGTCGGGAGTCTCACCCGATGTCCGCGTCTCGATCAACGCCTGGGGGCGACCCGGCGGACTGAATACCAGCGCACGTCCGCTCGCCAGCTCTTCCTTTACGCTGCGTGGGAGACTTTCTTGATGGATCTCAACACGGCACTTCGGGTCAATCCCGATCCCGATCCCAATCGCGACATCGTCGACCTGACGGAGGGCTTCGGCCGAAGGGACAACGCATCCTTCCTCGCTGAGGTGGCCCGTGGGCTCAGAGAGGCCAGCAAGATCGAAGGCGCGAACGGAACTCGCATCGATCCGGGTGGAGTGGGATGCATCGGTTTGATGGGCGAATACGGCTTCGTTGGCCACGCTTGCCGTCAGGCTCAGGCCGTCTTGGGCCTGGACCGCCGTCCCTCCTTCTGGTCGCACGCCTTCCTGCTCGTCGACCCGCTGTCCATCGAAGATATCGACAACCGAAGCAGCGCGCGCTCGGCCGTGATCTGGGAGAGCTCGCTCACGCCACCCCCTGGACGCGACTGGCTCACGTGGCGAAACGGAGTCAATCCGAGACGAATCGGCGAGTACTCACGAAAGAACTTCGATCCGAGCGCGCCGCACTCCGTCCCCAACTTCGCCATCCTAGCGATCGGTTTGACCGATGCCGAGCGGGAGGCGCTCCTGCAGCGTGCGAGCAACGCCGATCTAGATCAGCTCCGTTATGATCTCTCGGGAATGCGAGGAAGCTGGTTGCGCTACCTCAGTCGACGAAGCGGGATTCCAAACCCGTTGGCCGAAGGCGAAGCGTTTCCGGCTGCAGCCTACGTGCAGTTCGCCTACGACGCCGCCAACATCGATCTCACTCCGGGCGCTCACCAGAGGAACACCGCGCCCGAACACATCTGGGCGGCGGCGCAGTACCTTCGTGACACCTTCCGAACGGAGATCGCCGATTCCGGGGAGCCGGCGCCTCGCCCGCTAAAGGCTTGGTACTGCGTCCGTGATCGTACTTGCGCCATGGCGCCCGAAGACGCCGGAACGCCGACGGGCTTGGACGACCTCCTGGAACGCGGAACTACCAAGTGACTCAGATGAAGGCTAACCTTCGACACTCCGCTTCAAGTTTTGGGGATTTTCTGGGTAACAGAACCGGCCCGCCGCGCGATTCCCCTCCAGCTGGTGGGGCTTCTCTACCCTTTCATGTCGCTCGAGAGTCCGGTGAAGTCCAGGTAGGTCTCACGGATTGTAGGTGCCGTGCCGAGAGTTCGTGCAGTCAGCGGCCGCGGCATCTCTGCAAGGCTCCACTCGCCTGCAACGTTATGCGCACAAGGGGGTAATAAATGGGCGCTTCGAACTCCACTAACAGCTCCCGAACAAGAAAGAGACCCTTCACCATCGGAGTATCGGGTGATACCTGCTGGGATTGGTGCAGCGCCCCAACAACCGGGTCGAGCGCTTTTCCAGAACACAGGCGAGATCTCAACGTCGAGCGCATGTTTCGAGTTCCCGCCTCCGCGAACTTCGCTGCAATAGCACTTGAGATTCTCCTGAGCGAAGACCGTGAGAACGTTTGGGTGCGTCATTTTAAGCCGAGGCCAACGAAAGGCTCCGAGCGAAACACGTTCTCGACTGTGTTTCCTTCTCGCTGCGAGCTCTCCTATTATACCAACCATCGAAATCGACGATCGCTTCGGATTAGGAGCCGATCAAGGGTCGTTGATTATCGCGATCAGAATCTCGTCGACTATCGCAAGACGAGTCAGCAAGAACTTGACGTCTTCAACAAGCTGACAGTCTCCCAAAATCCAGCTACTGCAATCGACGAACAAGAAAGACTCAAGAGCGCATCAATTTCCGACTATCAGAATCTCGACTTGCTATTGCTACACGACGGTTCTGGCTTGCTTCGTGAATATTCCCCGCCAGAAAGCCCGCCGCCATCTTCTATTCACCAGCTGGTTCAGACCTTTCTCTCCAATCAACATTCCAGCACCCTGAGAGACACCGAATCAAAAGTCAAGAGAGGACCAAACCTGATCCTCAATGTTGACTACGATCTTCCAGAGCTTTTTGTCGACCAAGCGGGGGCATCCTCCTACGAGCCAGCATCTCTTTGGGGACAGCTATTACATCCCGATTATCGAGACCGTGTTTGCGTCATCCTCAGTTCCAGAATGCTCCGACATGAGGACGCTCAGATCGCACGCCACTCCTCATGGGAACGCAGCGTGGAAGATGCGATCTACGAGCTTCAGCAGTACGACATCCTCCAGCCGCTTCTAGACGTTGGCCATCTCATCATCCGCTTCGGTGTGTCAGCAGCGCTCTATATCCGAAGTCGACATTCTAGAAGTCGTTCCACAGATCGCGAAGCTGTGTTTGTCTTCGCGCCTCTCGCTCGCGACGGCGTTCATCGCGACCGCAGTGAGGACGGTGATATCGCGGGATACAAGGTCTTGATCGCGGCATCGATTGCGAGATCGCTCCTGGATGCCGATAATGCACAAGAATCGGACAGTCCGCTCATGGTGGATGCCATAAGAACCGGTTTGCTGGCATGCATGCGTGCTTTCGACGCTGGATACCAGCTCGAGAAGGGCGGCGTCGACGTCCTAGCGCGTAGCATGAGCAATGTCAAACACACCATC
Organism: Planctomycetota bacterium; assembly: GCA_040219065.1. Taxonomy (GTDB): domain Bacteria; phylum Planctomycetota; class OFTM77; order OFTM77; family OFTM77; genus OFTM77. The sequence continues at coordinate 4,017 of JAVJTD010000213.1, read as the reverse complement.
AACCAGGGCTACCAATCGCTTTCGAGACTTGACGCAGACTCGAAGCATCGACTGCGGAATGGCGAGATTATAGGAAGCGCCGATGTTCCTGCCGGCGTTTGGGGTCAGTATCGCCAGATACGGTCGACCCCGGCCGCCCCTGGCGGGCAGGAGGACCCGCCCTGGCAGATACTACGGTCAAGCCTGGGAGTTCCAAGGGGGCCGCACAGCCCGGAGCGGGACGGCTTCATTCACGGCACAGTGCGCATCAATGTGGCGTCTGCCATCGCTCAGTATGGACACCTGATGGTTGTTAACAGAGACCTGCACAAGCCGAACAGGGACGACCGATCGCCAGAAGCGGAAGAGCGGCGAGCGATTCGGAAGATTATCCAAATGCCAGAGTTTCGATTCGCACAAGAAGATCGCTCGGACTGCCTTACCTTGGATCATGGCCAATCGCCAATCATGCCCGTGGCCGGTGCAGCATTCCAGGGCGTTTCAATGCGACCAGTGGAGATCTTCGATATCCTCGTTCCCATGTTGCGACTAGGTCGACTTACGCTTATTGAGCGGTCAGAGATAGAGGCACTCAGGTCGGCTCGGAACATAATGAAGGATTATGCACTTCAAGATCCGGGCTCGCCGCAATCCAGGCAGCCAATTTCGATAGCCATCTTCGGCGCACCAGGAACCGGAAAGTCTTTCGTAGTTAAACAACTGATTGCCAGCATTAATGACTCCCTGGGTCCCGGCAGGCGCAAGATCGAACTGATAGACTTCAACGTCTCTCAGTTTAATTCTATGGACGACTTGCGTCGGGCCTGCCTGAGGATAGCGAATATCAACAGTGAGAGCGCCCAAACCGTGCTACCATGCGCGTTCTTCGATGAGTTTGATAGCGCATTCGACGGGGAGAGGCTTGGGTGGCTAAAGTGTTTTCTTGGCATAATGCAGGACGGTGTGTTTCAGGGCCCAGACTTGTCATTGAGATTGGGGCCGTCTGTGCTGGTATTCGCGGGGGGAACAAGCGATCGCTTCGAGACTTTCGAGTCGCGGTTTAAAGTTGAGTTTTCACCCGAGGAGGTCAAGGGCCTTAAGGGTCCGGATTTTGTCAGCCGGCTACTAGCGCACGTGAACATTCTTCCGATCGATCGCGAACCGCATGAGTTCAAGTTTGTCATAAGGCGTGCAATTATACTCAGAGAGATCCTGCATCGGAAAGGCGTTATGTCGCCGTGTTCTTCGGGTGAGTGCTCCGCGGCGGCAGGTTTGTCACGCATAGATATGGATATCGTGCACGCTTTGCTTGCGATCGACAGATATCGGCACGGAGTGCGATCGATGGAAGCCATAGTGCGCATGGCATCACCCATTGATGGTCGCATTGAGAGAGCCTCGCTGCCATCTGCGGGACAGCTTAGTATGCATGTTGACGCTCCGTCTTTCTTTATGTATATGAATCGAAGTCGCTACAGGAGGAGGCACGACGCTCTCTTGGGCGGCTCGTCGTCCGGGTTTGGTAGTCAGGAGTCGTTCGCTGCTGCTGAGCCCCAAGAGATGGCTGGCGAGGAGACCGCCTCGTGAGGGGGTGTCTATGAACCCGGAAGTCCAGGACCTCTACCGGGCGCTCGTCGAGAAGCGCAAGGCATGCAGGCTCTGCCCGGGTCTGACGAGTCCCGCTTCGGTACGGTGCGGGAGCCTCGACTCGACGAAGACGGACCATGCCCTGTCGGGGCCTCGTTCGAGCCCCTCGAGGGGGTCGACGATGACCTCGAGCGGATCCGTTCTTCCCTGCGAGATACCGGAGTATGTCTGCTGCACGATCTCGAAGCCGGGCTCCACCTGCGGCTTCTCGCGGTCGAGGCCGGTGGGGAGTTCTCGGGAACTCCCATGCGCTAGCTAGCCGGAAGCTGCGAGAGCGAAGGAAAGGACTTCGAGAAAAGGGGAGGAAGAAGAGTGAGTTGAGTCCCTTTACGCCCGGGAGCGACCTTCGCCTCGCGAGTGGACAACCTAGACACTGTGCCCGCGTTACTTCGTGAAGTACCCTTGTAGAATCAACTGGCCAGCGATTGAGCTGCCACCTCGAACAGCTGTTCCTGGGGGAAAGGCAGGCCCGATGTCATTCTTGGTCGTGAACCCTCGGCTGAACTCTGGACTCGCTGGATCATGGAGAACCCTTTGGAGAAGATCTCTCTCGTGTTCCACCACGTTCACGGGAGGGGCCGATGCCAGCCAAGAGGTTGTCCATGCGCAAGATCCGAGAGTTGCTCCGTCTCCGGTGGGGAGAGGGGCTGAGCCAAGCGGCGGTGGCTCGCAGCCTGTCCGTCGCCTCGTCCACCGTTTGGGAGTGTGAGAATCGGGCGAAGACTGCCGGCCTGAGCTGGCCGCTTCCCGAAGACCTCGACGACGCCTCACTCGAGACCCTGCTCTACCACTCGGGAGGCGGGCAGGAGATCGAGCGGGCGAAGCCTGACTTCGGGGCCATCCACAAGGAGCTGGGCAAGCGGCACGTCACGCTGCAGCTTCTCTGGCAGGAGTACAAGGAGGCCCACCCCGAAGATGGCTACCAGTACAGCCGCTTCTGCGATCTGTACCGCCAGTACCGCTCCCAGCAGGTACCGAGATCGATCTCGTTCCCGCCGATTGGTGGGATCACCTCAGTGACGAGGACCGAACGCGCTTGGAGAAGGCACTGGCCCGCTCCGAAGACGACGTGCGCGCGGGTCGGCTAACACCAGCCCAGGAAGTCCTCGATCGGCTTCGCCCGCGAGCATGACTCGGGTGATGGCCTGCAGGAGAGTACAGGGTGAGCGGAGGAAGCAGAGGGTTGGATCGCTTCAGGTGGTGGGACTGGGAAATCGAGTTGAGCTCCACCTTCTCAAGCGCATGATTGACAGGAGCTTCTCAGAAGTCGATGTCCGCCTGATGATGGAATCTGCCGATGAGGTCATCAGAGCGGTCGAGCCCGGACGCATCATCTCACGATTCGCCGGCAGGCCCTGGGAAGTGATTGTCGAGCCTGATGAGCACGACCAACTTCTCGTTGTCGTCACTGCATACCCGGTTTCCACAAGATGAAGCAAACGTATATAGAAGTCACCTTTCGGAAGGGCAAGGCACTCGCCGCCTACTACTACCTCCCGCGCGATTCCAAAGATCGAAGCGCACGCACAGAAGCGGTCGGCTCTGGCCTGCTGGTCGATTACTCCGAGGACGGTCGGCCCATCGGCATTGAGATCACGAGCCCGGGCACCCTCGAGCTCGCCGAGCTGAATCGCGTCCTGCAAGAGCTCGGGCAGAGCCCGCTCGCACCGGAAGAGATCGCACCGCTCAGCGCCTCCTGAAAGGCATCCACCTTGACGAACGGCCGAACGGGGCGACGATCGGGGGATGCATGCGATCCCATCCCGGCAGCACCGCTCCTACGACCACCGTCTGAAGCTCCTCGTTCGGAACACCGGCGACCTCACCACGATCCACGGCCTCGGCATCCCGCGCTCGACGGCTAGGGGATGGCTCGAAGCCGATCGCCCGGTCGTCTCGCTCGAGGTCCTGGACCAAGACACGCTCTCCCTTCAGGCCGAGGTCGTTCAGCTCCACCATCGCGTCGCGAAGCTTCGGGCATTGCTTCGGTTCGTGCTCACGGTGCTGCGCCTCTCGGGATTCGATCTGCAGCGCCGGCGACTCGACGCACCGGAGAAGGAGTCGATCGTGCGGGCGATCGATCGCGGACGAGAAGTTGGCCGTCTCCCAAACATCCTGAGATGCCCGCGTATGTCGCCTGCTCGGTATCACGCCTGGAAGCGCCGCCGCAAGGACTACGAGCTCGCGGATCGGTCCTCGTGCCCCAAGTCCTCTCCCGAGCAGCTCACCTTCGAAGAGGGGCTGCGCCCGGGCTGTCGACCGGAGCCGGCCCCTCTTCGAAGGTGAGCTGCTCGGGAGAGGACTTGGGGCACGAGGACCGATCCGCGAGCTCGTAGTCCTTGCGGCGGCGCTTCCAGGCGTGATACCGAGCAGGCGACATACGCGGGCATC
>JAVJTD010000200.1:0-2020 GCA_040219065.1 Planctomycetota bacterium | reverse complement strand
CTGGCTCGTGCACCGCGATCCGCAGCTCCTCGACATCCCGCCCAACGTCACTGGCCTCTTGGTGCGGCAGATCGCCAAGCTGCCGCGCGAGCTCGGCGAGATCCTCGCTGCCGCGTCGGTACAAGGAGTCGACTTCGAGCTCGAAGGCGTCGCGATCGGCCTGGGACGGTCGACGGCCGAGATCCGCGAGGCGCTGCAGCATCTCGAGCAGAGACGTCTGGTGCGACCGCGGCGTCACGGCTTCCGCTTCGACCGGGGCCCGGTGAGAGACCTCCTCTACCGCAGCCTCGGACCGACGCGCCGGGTCGAGCTGCACCGCAAGCTCGCGCTGTATCATCTCGAGCGGCACCCCGAGGAGCCACGTCCCGGCCCCGTCAGCCTGTTGATCGGACGTCACGGGCTCGAGGGCGATCTGCTCGAGGCGACCGTCCAGGACGCGATCGCGGGCGCGCGCTACCTCCAGAGGACGCACGCACCCCTCGATGCCCGGCGCTTCGTCGAGCGCGCTCTCGAGCGGCTAGGCACCTCACCCGATGAGCCCTCACTCCAACGCGCGGCGCTCGATTTGATGTTTCTGCGCGCCGATCTCTCCGAGAGCCTCGGTGAGCGCATCGGGCAGACAGAGAACCTGCGAAACGCCGCACGCCTCGCGCAGAAGCTCGACGACCGCCGGGCCTTGTCTGCGGTCTACCGAAGGCTCGCCCGCTTCGCCATCCTGAGCGGTGCCTACCTCGCCGCGAACAGCTACCTCGAGCGGGCCCTCGACTATGCGCGTCAGGTCGCCGACCCGTCCGCCGAGGCGAGCACCGTCTACCTGCTCGGCATCAACCACAGCTATCTCGGGGACTACCTCGCGGGTCGCCGCTACTTCGAGAAGGCGCTCGCCACTTGGGAGGAGCGCGAGGATCTGCGCGGTGAGGCGCTCTGCCTCGACGCGCTCGGGCGCTACTGGGATCACGTCAACGACTTCGCCGTCGCGCGCGACCACTTCAACCGCGCCGTCCGCCGCTTCGGACGTGCGGGCGACGAGGCCGGCGAGGCGGAGGCGCTCTTTCATCGCGCGCGGCTCTTCGCGTCGCTGGGTCAAGACGAGCGTGCGGTGGAGGATCTGGCGCGAGCTAGGCAGCTTGCGATCGCGATCGGCGACCGGCGGACGGAGGCAATGTCGTCGGCCCTGGACGCCGAGGTCAAGCGCAAGCTCGGTGACTACGCGAGCGCCCGCGCCCAGCTCGAGGAGGCGATCGACATCTTGGGGCGCCAGGAGGACATTCGGCAGTTGGTGCGTGCGCTTCTCCGATTCTCGCGGCTCCTGTCCGACACCGACGCGCCGGGATACGATCTCGATCAAGCGCTCAGCTTCGCTCGGCAGGCACTGCGTCAGGCAGAGGACTCGGGCATTGCCCCGGTGACGATCCAGTCGCTGGCCGCGTTGATCCGGTTGCTGCTGAAGTCCGACCGCATCGACGAAGCCGCCGAGGCAGCCGACGAGCTGGTCGCGATGCTCCGCGGTCATCCCGAAGAGACCCAAGAGCGCCCGATCTTCTACCGAATCCTCGCCGAGGCCTTCGAGGCGGCCGGACGAGGCAAGGAAGCCGCCACCTGGCGTCACCGCGGAGCGAAGCTCCTGGAAGCCCGCTGCCAGCGCATCAGCTCACCCGAGGATCAAGAGCTCTACCGCCAGCACGTCCTGTCCGCGAGCTGACCCAACAGAGCCCGCGCGACTGAAACGGGGATACGTCGCCGAGCGATGAGCCGTTTCTTCGACGGTGCCACCGATCGAGCCGAAAGGGGCCGAGCAAGGGTCTCATTCGGACCGCCGGCTTCAGCCGGTCTCCGTGTCCGGGCCGAAGGCCCGACGGCGTGTAGCCCAGGCCGATGGCCTGGGTGCCGGGCCCGCATACAACGCCTTCCCCGCCCTGAAAGGGCGGCGGCTCTCATCTTCGTCCCGGACACGGAGACCGGCTGAAGCCGGCGGTCCGAATGAGACCCTTGCTCGGCCCCTTTCGGCTCGATCGGTGGC
>JAVJTD010000199.1:0-28703 GCA_040219065.1 Planctomycetota bacterium | reverse complement strand
GGAGTGCCCAAGTCGAGCGACCCAAAGATCGGGTCTGCTCGTCAGGGCTCTCACGAGCGAGCTTGGGCCGAGGACACGCCGACTCGGCAGCGGAATGCCCTTCGCTCCCAGGGGCTCACCCGGCGTTTCGAGCGCGGCAAGCACGAAACCTCATAAGCTCATACACACATAACCTCATATGAGGTTCGGCGGCCGATTCTCCGAGAGCAAACCAAGCGTTCGTGAAAAAACCGAGTGAACGGCCCTTTCCCGTTCGCCATCCAAGTTCGCGAAGCAATGAGCTCGTCTGAATCCAACACGATCGCTGGATGCGAAGGCTGAGGCTGGAACGGCCCTGCCTGACGCCCAACACGGATCCATTTCGAAATCGAGGAGACTCACGACATGATAAATCCACGACTTGCGTGGATCTTCGGAATCATCAGCCTGTTCGCTCTGATCACGGGCTGCTCGAGCAGCAGCAGTAGCAGCTTCTTCCCGAGCGATGCAGAGCTGAGCTTCGTCCACGCGTCTCCGGGTGCGCCCAATGTCGATGTCGCCGTCGATGGAAACCTCGTGCTTCAAGACGTCCCCTACGGGGCCTCTTCGAGTTACTTGGATCTCGATGACGGCAATCGCGTCGTCGAAGTCTTCGCGACCGGCACCACCACGCCGCTCGTCAGCCAGCTCTTCGAAGCCGACGCGGGCAAGAAGTACTCCTTCATCGTCTACGACGTGCCCGCCAACCTGAAGTCGCTGGTCGTAGAAGGCCAGGCCGACGTCGATCTCGACGACGACCGCTCCGGCGTAAGGCTCATCCACGGGTCGACCTTCGCTGGTCCCGTCGACGTCTACATCACGGCTCCCAACGCGGACCTCTCCGCGACCGATCCCTCGGTGGCGGACTTCCAGCTCGGTGACCTGACGCCCTACCTCGAGCTCGAAGCGACGAACGTTCGCGTTCGCATCACTGATGCCGGCGGCTCGGATGTCCTCTTCGACTCCGGCGTCATCGGGCTCCAGGATGGCCGGGCGTCCACTTTCATCGCCATCAACGCGACCGAGAAGAAGGCTCCCCTCAGCTTGCTCGTCATCAACGATGAGCAGCCCGAGAATCGGATCGAGATCACCGACGCCCGCTCCGCGGTTCGCCTCTTCCACGCCATCTCGGACGGGCCGGCTGTCGACCTCCTGGTGAACGACGATCCCGTCAACACCTCGATCGACTTCAACATGGTCGGGAGCTACGTGCTTTCGAACGCCGGCTTGCAGGACGTCCTCGTCCGCGACAGCAGCTCGCAGGGCATCGTCTTCGACGGTGAGCTGGAGATCCCGCGCACCGAAGAGCTGACGTTCTTCGCCGTCGGCAGCTTGACCGATCCCGCCGAGCAGGACGTCATCATTGGCGTCGACGCTTCCGAGCCTCCCGAGAGTGGCGAGGTGCTCGCCCGCGTCCTCCACGCCTCGGTCCTCGCCGGCAACGTCGACATCTACGTCACCGAAGAGGATGCCGACATCACGATGCTCGACCCGACGCTCGAGGACGTCGCCTTCAAGACGCTGACCGACTACCTCGAGATCACCGAGGGCACTTACGACGTCACCGTGACGGCCACCGGCGACAAGACTCCGGTGATCGGACCGGTCACGGTCACATTCAACAATGGAGACATCGTCACCGTGATCGCCGTCGACCCGCTCAACCTTTCGGGCAACCCGGACTTGACGATCATCGAAGACGGCGACTCGGGACTCTGATCCGGCTTCCGCCGATTCACTCGATACGAAGACCTCCGACGGGCCGGCCTCTCTCTCGGGAGACGCTGGCCCGGCTTTCGCTCGAAGATGTCGCGGAGTTTGCAATTCTGGATGCCAGAACGGAGAATGCCGCGGAGACCGTTCCCAAGACCCCTTCGTCCGTGATCTCAATCGGAGGAAAGCCACCATGCCGCGCTGGCTGGCCTGCATTCTCTTGATACTCACTGCTCTCATGCCGCTGAGCGGTTGCAAGAAGAGCAGCAGCGACCCCTTCTTCTTCGAGACGACGTTCCTCAGCGTGATCCACGCCTCGGACGGTGGCCCGATCGACCTGTGGGTCGAAGGGGAGCCCATCGCCGCCGGGATCCAGTTCGGTCTGGCGACCGACTACCGCGAGATCACCGCCGGGAACGACCGCGAGATCGCTCTCTTCGAGGCTGGCACGACGCGGCTCCTCGCGATCATCAACCCCGATCTCGATCCCTTCAAGAACTACACCCTGGTCCTCCTCGGCGACTTCGCGAGCCCCGAGGTCGTCTTCATCGAGGACGATCTCGATCAGGCCGACGACGACGAGTTCGAGATCCGGGCGATCCACGCCGCCCAGGCAGCCGGCAACGTCGATGTCTACATCACCACTCCCGGCACCAACGTCGGCGACGTCTCCCCCACCCTGTCGGACATCGCCTTCAAGGCCTTCACCAACTTCGGCAGCCTGAGGGCCGGCACGTATCAGATCCAGATCACCGAGCCGGGTGACGAGACCGTTCTCTACGACTCGGGCCCGGTCGTCTTCTTCGAAGACACGAACATCACCCTCGTCGTCGAGCCATCGGCCGAGGGCAATCGTCCCCTCATGGTCACGGCCGTCGACAGCAACCAGGGCTTCCCCGCCGTCAAGTTCCCCGATGTGCGCGCCCGCATTCGCATGATCCACGCCATCTCGGACAACGAGACGCTCGAGCTCCTGATCGACGGCGACATGCTCGTCTCCGGCCTCGGCTTCACCGCCAGCTCCGGCTTCGATGACATCCAGTCCGGTGACATGCGGACGATCGCCGTCCGGCAGTCCAGCGGCTCGACGCCGCTCATCGAGGAGGACGTCGACATCGAGGCGCTCACCGACCGCACTCTGGTCGCGACCAACTCCCTCGCCGATCCCCAGCGCATCTGGCTCATGGATGATCCCGAGCCGCCCGCTGCCGGCAAGGCGCTGCTTCGCCTCGTCCACGGTGCGTCCCTGGCCGGCATGATCGATGTCTACGTCACCGGTGAGGACATCAGCACGCTCGACCCAGACTACACGCTCGACTTCCTGGACGTCGTCGACCACTTCGAGGTCGACGTCGGTGACGTGACCGTCCAGATCACGGCTGCCGGCTTGAAGATGGTCCTCATCAACGAGTCGATCACCTTGAGCTCGGGCGACGCCGTGACTGCGATCGGCTTCGACCCGCCTCCGGGCCAGCCCGTACCCTTTACGCTCAAGTACTTCAGCGATCGGCCCTGAGCCTCACGGCACGACCAGCACCGGACCGCGCGTGTAGCGGACGCACTCGCGAGCGAGCGGCCCGGTGTGGTCCGGATCTTCCCGGCCCGGCACGACCACCAGGCAAAGGGGGAAGCTCTCCTGGACGAGGACTTCCCGAAGCTCGTCAGGATAGGCGTGGCCCTCGACGCGCCTCCCCTCCTGGCGAGCTCTCTCCTGCATCGTCGCGAGGAGCGGGCTGATCTGCTCGCCGAGCTTCTGGCCGATGTCTTCGAGCGTCACCGGCTGCTCCTCGCCGCGACTGAACTTCAAGATCGCATGGTGCTCCGCGCTCGCCAGGGCGACGAGCACCTGCAGCGGGCCGGGGACCAGCCGCCACAGCCAGGCTGCGGCACGTCGCGTCTCGGGATCCGCCTCCAGGCAGACCAGGACGCCCGACTCGAGCACGGCTCTCGGATCCTCGAGCGGCTGCCGTACGTGGATCATCGGCACCGGCGAGCGGGCCAAGAGCACGTCGGCCACGACACCGAGCGAGGTCGCTCCCAGAGACGGATAATCTTCGAGGAACGGCGTCGGCAGCACGACCAGGCCGATGCTCTGCTCGTCGATCTGCTCCAGCACTTCGAAGGGCAGCCGGTCACGATCGTCGGTCAAAGGCGCCTCGCCACCGCCCGGCCCCAGCTCCCTTCGTACGAGCTCCGCTCCCAGCCGGTCGGCCACGAGCTCGGCCAGGCGAAGCACGCTCTCGTCTTGATTGGACCCGTCCGAGAGCGCGAGCACGCGGCTCGCCGAGACCTCGGGCAAGTCGGTCCGCTTCTTGAGCGTGCGCTCGAAGAGATGGATGTTCTCGTCGATCTCGGTGAGCGCGTGGTCGATGTCTCTCTGCTGATTCATTGGCTCCCTTCCGGCAGGAATCCCAAGCTCTCCATCACGATCAGGTAGGCGATGGCCGCGATCACTTGGACCAGGAACAGCGTGCCGCCGACCTTGAGGAACTCGCCCCAGCCGACGCGCTGATTCGCCTCCTTCTTGAGGGTGTGGATCGCGATCACGCCGGCGATCGAGCCGATCGGTGTCAGGCTGCCGCCGAGATTCGCCCCGAGTGCGACCGCCCACCACAAAGGGCCAGAGTCCACGCTTTCGAGACCGCGCACCACCGGCACCATCGTCGCCGCGACCGGGATGTTGTCGACGATCCCCGACAAGACGCCCGTCGCGAAGCAGAACAGGCCGAGTCCGAGCTGGACGCTCGACCCGATCACGGTCTCCAAGCTGCCGGCGATCACTTCCAAGAGGCCGGTCTCCTCGACGGCGCCGATCAAGGTGAACAGCGCCACGAAGAACAGGACCACCGCCCAGTTGACCTGGCGAAAGGTCTTCTCGACGTCGAGGCCCGAGAGGAAGAGCGCCGCTGTGCCGCCCGCGACGGCAATGAAGTCGAGGCCGAGCCCTAGCGGCCGCGCGACCATGAAGCCGACGACGGTCAAGCCCAGGATGATCGCAGCACGCTTGAACACCCTCGGGTCCTTGACCAGCGCCCACTCGTCGAAGTCTTGCACCTGCTGCTTTCTCGCCTCGACCTCGGCGCTGTTCGCTGCCTCGGGCAGCGCCTTGCCGTACATCAGCCGCACGACGACCCAGACCAAGCCGAGCGCCAGGAACGAGAACGGCAAGGTCGCCACGAGGAAGTCGACATAGCCGAGGCCCGCCGCCGTGCCGATCATCAGGTTCGGCAGCCCCGACGCCAGCGTCGTGCAGGCCCCGGCATTCGCGGCGAGGGCAATGCCCATCATGTAGGGCCGCGCGTCCAGCGCGAGCGTGCGTGTGACGACGATCACCAAGGAGGAGAGGACGAGCATCGCAGGGACGATCGTCAAGAAGGTCACGAAGAGGAAAGTCAAGAGCACGAGCGCCGTGAACAAGCGCCTGGGGTCGCCGCCCGTCGCCTTGACGATGCGGATCGCGATGAAGTGGAACAGACCGCTGTTCCCCACCACCTCGACGAGGACGCTCGTCCCGATGATCACCCCGAGGACGTTCAGGTCCTTGGCCACGAACTGATAGAGATCGCCGTAAGGGAAGACCCCTGTCCACACGCCCAAGACGAGCACGATCAACGCCCCGGCCGCCGCCGCGAGCGTCTTGTGGATCTTCTCGGTCGCGATCAGGACATACGTGCCGACCATGACGAGAGCGAACACTCCCATTAACAGCGGCGTGGCACTCGCACTCGAAACGAACAAGGACATCCCTCCACATCCGGACTGTTGCGGCGGGATTGTACCGGACCGGACCTGAAACTCGCGGCCAAACCAGAGCCCGCGCGACCGAGACGGGAAAAGGTCACCGAGCTGGAATCCGCCTTCTCGACACTGCGGACGATCGAGCCAGAAGGTTCCGAGCAAGGGGCGGCTCGGAGTGGGCTCGCATCACTGCGATGCCCCTAGCCCAAACTCGCTCGAGCAGAGGGCTCACTGACCGACTCGCTCACGTGCCTCGTCGACAGACGGAACCAGCGGAGACCCGAACTTGAAAGTCGAGCGTTGAACGTTGAGCCGTTCTGCAAAGCCTGGCTCGCCGAGAGGCAGTACCGCTGGAAACTTGAAAGTCGAGAGTTGGACCGTTGAGCCGTTGAACGTTCCAAGTGAGGCCCAAGCTCGCTCCTGAAAGGTCAGCTCGACCAGGGCCCTCCGACGGGGTCGACCTCGGTTTCATCACCTGCATGCTCCGGGGGCGCCGCAGCGTCGGCTGCCGAGTGGCGCTTGTTCGAGAGGTCGAGCAATGGGTATCGTGCACGAGCAGGGACCTGCCCCATCCTGCGGGAGAAGTGAGATGCCCCGTCTTCGAGAGTCCGTTTGTCTGGTGATCCTCTTGGCGGCATCGGCGAGCGGAGAGAGTCTCTACGTCGATGCGAGCCATTCGCGTTGCCCGGGATCGGGAACCATCGACGATCCTTTCTGCCAGATACAGCCGGCGATCGATGCCGCCATCGACGGCGATGAGGTGCTGGTGTTGCCGGGCACATACACCGAGAACCTCGACTTCCTCGGAAAGGCGATCCGAGTCCATTCCCTCGCCGGTCCTCGAGCCACCATCATCGATGGAGGCGGAGTACGAAGCGTCGTCCGCTTCGCGTCCGGCGAAGGGCCCGGCAGCGTCCTTGAGGGCTTCACCCTGACGCGGGGAAGCGGTGAGCCGAGCTCTTTCGGCCCTCCCTCCGGCGGTGGCATCGTTTGCCGCGATGCCTCACCGACGATTCGTGGCAACACCATCGAAGGCAATGCCTGTCCGGGTGGTGTGGGAGGAGGGATCTTGCTCGTCGGCTCGGTGGCCCTGGTCGAGAACAATGTCATCCGAGACAACCGCGCGGAGCACGGCGCCGGAATCTACCTGTCGGCTTCGACGGCGCGCGTCCGCCGGAACTGGATCACGGCCAATGTGGCGACGCCTCTCTCCGACCAAGGCTCAGCCAGCGGCGGAGGCCTCGAGTCCGATCTCGGCTCCGCGTGCTGGGCCGAGAGCAATGTCATCGCGAAGAACCGGGTTCGTGCCTCGGTCTCCGCAACGGGCGGCGGTGTTCGAAGCGCATCGCCGGCCGATCGCATCGTGGGCAACCTCATCGTGCACAACCGCGTCACCGGCCTCAATGCGAGAGGTGGCGGAGCCTACGTCCTGCACGGTTGGCTCGTGAACAACACCATACTCGACAATGAGCTGGAGGGCCCGACCTACGGCGGAGGTGGGGTGCGCCTCCTGAACGAGGCTCTCATGATCAACTCCATCGTTCGCGGCAACTGGCCCGATCAAGCCTGGAGAGACCTGGCGACCCGCGTGACATACTGCAACGTCGAGGGAGGAACCCGAGGCGACGGGATCATCGACGCCGATCCCGGGTTCCTCGCAGCGGGCGAGTCGGATTATCGGCTCGACTGCTCTTCGCCTTGCATCGATGCCGGTGTGCGAATTCCCGAGCTTCCGGCACTCGATCTCGAAGGAGACATGCGAATCGTCGATGGCGATTCCGACGGGACTGCTCAGCCCGACTTGGGCGCTGACGAGTTCGATCTGCTTTGGCAGCTCATCGGGTCACCGACTCCGGGCGGTCCCGATGTCCGGCTCCGAGCGCAATCGCCTCCGGCATTCGCCGGATCGACCGGCCTGGTGTTCCTGAGCTTCTCGAATGGCGTCCAGACCGGTGGCATCCCGCTCCCCGGTTGCTCTGAGAACGTTCCTCTGGATTCCGATTCCCTCTTCCGCCAATGGCTCGCGACTCCGCCCCGCTTCCGCCAGGTGAGCCTCGGAGGATGTCCCGGCCCAGAGACCGCTGCGGTGACGATCCCCTCGAATGTTCCGATCGGTATCGTGATCTACTTTGCCGGTGTCGCGCTCGGACCGGACTCCTTGTGTAGTAACGTGACCCCGAGCAGGAGCTTCCTGACTCGCTGAGCTGCTTCCACGTCGAGGTCGGAACGAATGAAGCGATGGGCACGGATCTCGGTCGTGATCGTGGCGACGGTGATGATCGCCGGCGCTGCGCTCTGGATGTTCGGTGCTCTCGAGGACGTGCGCGGCTGGCTGTCGGGTGTTCGTGTGACCGGACCGGTTGACACCCGAGAAGAGGCGGAGAGCTCTCCGTCGTTGTCGGGCCGCAGCTCCGCTCCGGTGTTGCCCGCCGCCAAGGCCACCAGCGAGGTCGTGGTCGTTCCGCAGCACCGGGGCGACGGCACGATCCGATTGCACTTTCGGGATACAGAGACAGGGGACTCGATCGCGGACCTGCCCTTCGTCGTCTTCGCCGAGCGCAACGGACTGCGGCTGCTCGGCCGAGGGCGCAGCGATCGGAATGGGCGAGCGATCGTGAAGCGGCTGCCGGCCGACGCGATCCTCGTCGAGACCGATCGAATGCCCCCCTGGGCGACTAGCCTGGCCGCGATCTGGCTGAGAGCCGGCCGCGACGAAGAGCACGTCGTCGATGTCGGGCGCGGCGGCGTCGTGAAAGGGCGCATCGTCGACGATCGTGGCCTGCCGATCGGAGGAGCGCGAGTACTGCACCAAGGGGGAGCGGGTCCGAGCGGGCTATCGGCACAGCTCGAGAACGAGGCGACGCTTTCGGCCGAGACGGACACCGACGGCCGCTTCGAGATCGATGCGCTCATGAGCCGCAGCCGAGGCGTCTGGATCGTGGACGGTCGCCCGAGGCCCGAGCGCTTCGAGGACGTCCGGCTGCAGTTCGAGGCGGACGGCCACTATCCGTCGAGCACTTCGGCCGCCGTCGCCGACGGCCGAAGCGTCGATCTGGGCGATGTCGTGCTCCCCCGCCTTCCGCGATACGAGGGGCGCGTGGTGGACGGCTCCGGGCAGCCTTTGGCGGGTGTGCTCATCACGGGCGATCCAAGACGCGCTGCCGATCTCATCCCGATGGGCTCCGTCGTTCGCACGCTCACGCTGCAACTCGACGCGTCCGACTCGAGGCCCGGTGAGGTCCTGACCGACCTCGAGGGCCAGTTCGAGCTCGAGCCGACACCGATCCGCCAGGTTCGAGCCGTCACATCGAGCGGACAGGTCGTCTCCGCACAGCTCCCGAGCGTCGGGCCGGGCGAGGTCGGCAGGCTAGAGATTCGGATTGAGGAAGAGCGTCTCTTGCTCCTCGAGCCGGTCGGCGTCGATGGCGAGCGAGTCGTGCTCCAGAATGGCTCGCCTCGACTGACCCGCCTCTGGGTCACGATCCTCCTCTCCGAGAGCTCGAGCGCTTCGTTCGAAGGCGCTCCGAGGGATGACGGACTCGTCCCGATAAGCCTGCGAGAGCCCGTTGAATCCGAGGCTTCGGGACTGATCGTGAGCGCCTTGGGCTATCGACGCGTGCACATCGACTTGCCCAGCGGACTGCCCATGGACGGAGTGCCGCTCCGCGTCACGCTGGAGCCGAAGGCGCTCCTCCGGCTCAGGCTCGATCGGGAGAGCGACACTGGCGGATTCGGGCTCCAGATCAGAGCTTGTCTCGTGGCGAAGATCACAGACGGAAGTGCTTGTTGCGGCCTGGGTGCTTCCAGGCGCATCGGTCCGGTCGATGCCACCCAGACCATCGAGCTGCGCGTCACCGTCGACGAGCCCTACTGGATCCACGTTCGACGCGATCAGGTCATCAGGAAGAATGGCCAGCTCGAGCTCGATTCTCACACCGAGTCGTTCGGTCCATTTCGACCCGGATCGGAGGTTCATTCGATCCTGCTGACCGGAGAGCTCGTCAAGCCCAATGAGAAACTCGAAGCCCCGCGAGACGAGCCCACCGAGCCTCCACCCGAAAAGGAGGTCGAGCCCGATGGAATGCTTCGCCTGGCAATCCTCGACCAAGACGGCACGCCCTTGCCTGCCGAGACTCGATTGACCTCTGCCACCGATGAGAGGCAATCCCTGTTCGGCTTCGTGGACGCGCGTCCCGGTACGCGCCCGGGTGAGCGGATCATCAGCGCTCCGCCCGGTCCCTACGCTCTGCGGATCCTCGCAGAGGGCTACCGCCCCATCGGCCCCATCGACGTCGTCCTGCTTCCCGGCGAAGAGCTCGACCTCGGCGATCAGATCCTCGAGCGACTGCCCGTTTGGCGCGGTCGGTTGGTGGGCCTCTCGGAAGACCAGCTCCAGAGCCTGCGACTCACACTCATCGGCGAGCCCGACGAGTACGGATCGAACCGCCAAGACCTCCCCCTCGATTCGAAGGGCGAGCTTCGAATCGAGAGCCAAGAGCTCGAGGATCCGGTACGGCTAGAGCTGCGCTCGCGGAATGCGATCCCGTTCTTCGGACCGGCCGGTCGCAACGGCAGCTCCCTCGTCATGTGGCCACAGACGATCGTCGTGCCTCGTTGGGAGCCCGAAGAGGTACGGGAGATCCCGGTCGCACGGTGGCAGCCAGTGGCGCTGCGCGTCAGCGGCATCCAACCCGAGCATCAGGAGACCGACTTCCCGATACACATCGAGAAGCTCGATGCGAGTGAGTCCGAGTCAGGGACCTGGCGGAACAGTCCGCCGCCGAATGCCGCGGGCGAGCGAATCTACTCGCTCCTCCTTCCACCCGGTCAGTATCGTGTGAGCGGCGTCGGCTTGCTCTATCACTTCAACCCGGTAGATATCGTCATCCAGGATGGGGTGCCCGCCGAGCCGGTCTTCGTCCAAGCCGTCCGCTGAGCTCCGAGGAAGCGCATGCTGAAGCGCCCGACACTTCTCCCGACGATCTGCCTGATCCTGGCCGCAAGCGCCTGCGATTCGGGCGAGCCGGACCGCGCGGTGAAGCCGGGAGCAGGGCGGAGCGCCCTCGAGGTGCCGGCGCCCAAAGCCCCCTTCGTGGGCAGCGCGGTGTGCGCAGAGTGTCATCCGGCGATCACCGAAGCATTCTCGAAGACGCCAATGGCCCAGGCCGCACGCTGGGTCACGCCGGACAACATCGGCCAATTCGTTCCAGAAGCATGGCGCGAGCGGCCGTTCAAAGACCCCTTCACCGGAGCGACCTACGAGCTCGAGTCCGAAGGGGATCACGTCTTCCTCGTCGGACGCGGTCCATCCGGCGAGACCAGCCGCGAGCCAATCGACCTCGCATTTGGCGCGGGCTTGATCGCACACACCTTCGTGACGCCAAAGGAGGCGCGCCTCCTCGAGCATCGCGTCACCTGGTTCGTCGAGCCAAAGGCCCTCGGCATCACACCGACCCACCCGAACATCGACGACCTGCCGGGCCGGCTTCACACCGCCACGACGGCGCGTCTCTGCCTCGGCTGCCACGGAACCGGCCTCGAAGTCGCTCTCGACGGGACACTCGACCTGAGCGGCTACGTCCCTTCGCTTGGCTGTGAGCGTTGCCACGGCCCTGGCGAAGAGCACGTCGCCTCGGCCGTCGCAGGTGATCCCACACGCATGCGCGCCTGGAACGATGCGACCGGCCCCGAGGAGATCGAGCGCTGCGGCGAATGCCACCGCACGATCGAGACCGTCGACTTCAGCGAGATCCTCGGCGAGAGCTCTCGCATCGTGAGACATGCCGCTGTCGGGACGGCGCTCGCCAAGTGCGCCCGCTCCGACGAGCGATTCGGATGCACCCTCTGCCACGATCCGCATTCGCCGCTCGTCCACGATCCGGCCTACTACACCGAGCGGTGCCTCGGATGCCACGACGGCTTGGAAGGCGAAGGTCATGCCCCGAGCTGCGGCGCCGGTGAAGAGGCGCGCTGCAGCACCTGCCACATGCCGAAGGTCGAGGTGCCCGAGATGGGGTTCGACGGCGCGTCGTATCCGTTCGCCGACCACTGGATCCGCCTGGATCGAGGCGACTTGCCGCGAAGCCCCGTGGAGTTTCGCGAAAAGGCCGAGCGCTGGTCCGAGCTCGTCGACGCCCTCGTCGAGCGTTACGAGGAACACTCCCGAAAGGACGAGCGCGACCTCCTCAACTGGAACAACCTCGGCCTCGCCCATCAAGCTCGCCAAGAATGGGAAAAAGCCGAGCTCGCCTTTCGAAAAGCGACCGTACTCTCGCCCCGCTTCGCTCAAGCCTGGGGCAACCTGGGCGCGCTCTATGAGGAGACCGGGCGCCCGGAAGACGCGATCGCTGCCTATCGTCAGGTCGTCGCGATCGACCCGAGCGACCGCATGACCGCGGCCAGGCTCCGGCGACTGCTGTCGAAGTGACGCACGACCGATCTGGCAGGCTCTCCTCAGCGCCCGTATCATTCAGCGCGTCATTGAGTGGCCCGCATTCCGGACAAGGAGCTCCCCCGTGAAGTCACGCATCCTCTCGCTCGCGCTGTGTCTGATCGCTTCGGGTGCGGCCTCCGGCCAAGACGAAGTCGATCCCAGAGCGGCGACGCTCTCCGGCGGTCCCCTGATCCCCGAGCAGGCAGCCTACGACGTCCTCTCCTACGAGCTCTCGGTGACGGTCGATCCGGAAAGGCAGTGGCTGGACGGCGAGCTCACCGTCGAGGCACGCGTGCTCTCGCCAATGGACTGGCTGGTCCTGGACCTCGACCCGAGGATGAAGGTCTCGAAGATCACGTTTGGTGAAGACGAGGCGAAGTGGGAGCGGCGAGAGGATCGCATCTGGATCGCGCTCGGTGAGACGCAGCCGAAGGACAGTACCTTGCGGGCGACGGTGATCTACGCGGGCGAGCCGCGCGTCGCCCCCAATCCTCCGTGGTCGGGTGGGTTCACCTGGTCGAAGACCGAGGCCGGTGCGCCATGGATCGCGGTCTCGTGTCAACTCGACGGCGCAGACCTCTGGTGGCCGTGCAAGGATCACCCGGGCGACGAGCCCGAGACGATGAAGCTGCAGGTGACCATTCCCGAGCCGCTCGTCTGCGCCTCGAACGGTCGGCTGGTCGAAGTGAGCGATGCCCTCGAGGACGGCTGGCACACTTACCGTTGGCAGATCGACAATCCGATCAACAACTACTGCGTCTCGCTCAACATCGCGCCTTACGAGGTCATCGAGGCCGACTACCGGAGCATCGCGGGCGAGACGATGCCGGTCATCTTCTGGGTCTTGCCCGAGGCGAAGGCGAAGGCACAGAAGCTGATGCCTCAGATCCTGAAGGAGCTGCGCTTCTTCGAGGAGACGGTCGGCCCCTACCCGTTCCGGAGCGAGAAGTACGGCATCGCGCACACGCCGTATCTCGGCATGGAGCATCAAACCATCATTTCCTACGGAGCCGACTTCGAGCTCAACTCGTCGGGCTTCGACTGGCTGCACCTTCACGAGCTCGCGCATGAGTGGTGGGGCAATCTCGTCACCAACGCCGACTACAAGGACTTCTGGATCCACGAGGGACTGGGCACGTACATGGAGGTCTTGGCCGCCGAGTACTTCAAGGGTCCCGAAGCCGGTCGCGGTTACACCGCTCGCCTGCGCTTCAGCATCAACAACCGCGCCCCGATCGCGCGCCGCGAGCCCACCGCGATCCGCAACGTCTACTTCGTGCCGCCCAAGTACATCGCCAGCGACAACGACGTGTATTACAAGGCCGCCCTCGTGATGCACACGCTGAGGTACCTCATCGGCGACGAGGCGTTCCGGAAGACGATCCGGAAGATGACGTACCCGACGAAGGCGCTCGAGAAGGCGACCGACGGGAGCCAATGCCGCTTCGTGACGACGGCCGAGTTCCAAGACCTCGCCGAGGAGATCTCGGGGCAGGACCTTGGCTGGTTCTTCGAGCTGTATCTCTATCAGCCCGACCTCCCCGAGTTGATCGAGGTGAGGACGCAGGGCGGCGTGACCCTTACCTGGAAGACGCCCGAAGGCCTCCCCTTCCCGATGCCGGTCGAGGTCCAGGTCGGCAAGCAGACGCGCCGCTTCGAGCCGGATGAGCAGGGGCACATGCGCGTGCCACTCAAGAGCGGCTCCGAGCTCACGGTCGATCCCGGTGGCTGGATCCTGCGCGAAATGCCGCGTCCACGGCGTGAGCGGGGAGGCCGGCGATGACTTCGGAGAGGACCTTCGGCGGCTGTGTGCGCTGGTCGACGGACGGCTTTCGCGGCACCCTCACGATGGCCCGCGGCAAGGGCAACGCGCTCAGCCCTGAATTGATCTCAGGACTGAGCGAGGCACTCGCCGCGATCGCCTCCGAGCCACCGGATCTGGTGGTGCTCACGGGCGAAGACCGCTTCTTCTCCGCCGGCCTCGACCTCGTGACGCTCGACGGACTGTCGCGCCCGGGCCTCGAGAGCTTCTGCATCGAGCTCGATCGCCTGTTCACGCGCCTCTACGAGCTCCCCGCCGTGACCGTGGCTGCCGTGAACGGGCATGCCGTGGCGGGCGGCTGTGTGCTGATGCTCTGCTGCGACCATCGCATCGCGGCGGAGGGGCCTTCAGTGATCGGCATGAATGAGACGCAGCTCGGCTTGCCCTTTCCCGGTGCCTGCCTCGACGTCTTCCGAGAGGTCTTGATGCCCAGCGCGTTCTCGACGGTGGTTCTGGCCGGTCGCTTGATGTCGGTCGGTGAGGCGAAGGACCTCGGACTCGTCGACAGGGTCGTCGCAGCAGATGACGTGGAGGCAGCAATCCAGGAATGGGCGGAGCCCCTGCGGGTCGGCGGCTCCGAAGGCCGTCGCACGATCAAGCACCAGATGCGCAAGGCCTGGCGTGAGCGATATGCGTCCGGTTGGCCGGAACGAACCCGGCGCTTCGTGCACCTCTGGTTCTCCGAAGAGGCTCGCGCCGAACGATCCCGAGCGATCGCCAAGCTGAAGAGATAAAAGGACCCAGAGCCCGCGCGACAGAAACCAGAGCCCGCGCGACCGAAACGGGAAACGGCTGCTGAGCGGGGAGCCGCTTGCTCGACAGCGCCACTAGTCGAGCGAAGAAGCGCCGAGCAAGGGTCCGCTCGAAGTGCGCCGTCGTACCCGGGCTTCGCCCGGGGCTAATCAAGCGACGGCGCTCCGCGCCTCGTCGACAGACGGTATCAGCGGAGGCCCGAACTTGAAATTTGAGAGTCGAACGTTGAGCCGTTGGACGTTCTGCAAAGCCTGGCTCGCCGAGAGGCAGTACCGCTGGAAACTTGAAAGTCGAAAGTTGGACCGTTGAACGTTCCAAGAGGCCCAAGCTCGCTCGTGCCAGCATCCACTGACAGACTTCGTCACCGGCTCGCTTCGACTTGGGCACTCCCACGCACCGTGCGGGCTCCGACGATCGCCGAGGCGACTCCGCGATGGCTCTGGGCGGGGTGTTGCCCTATAACTGGCGCCTCTTCGGAACAGCACCCAGAACGAATGTCCTGCTGAACTGCACATGTCCCAGCCGACGACTGCGCCATCCCGAACTGCCGAGATCGAAGCTGCCCTGAGCGCGCACCCGACGTTGCCTCCCGAAGCGATCTTCAAGGAGGATCTGCTTCGCGGTGGCGTGGCGTTCAGCGAAGATGCGCTCCGCATCGCTTCGGGCTTCAAGCCGAAGTCGTACTTCATCTTCTCGTTCGATCTCACTCCGATCGAGGACATGCAGCACGGCGAGAACCTCCGGGCGCCGGAGGAGATCTGCCTGATCGGCGGGCCCAGAGGATTTCGGCGCACCATCGTGTCGGTGCGGGTCAATCCGGCCTCGCCGCACCGGGTCGAGCTGATCGACGGCAAGCTGACGCTCGCCTTGGAGGGCGCGCCGATCTGTGAGATCGAGCTTCAGGAGGTGCCGGAGTACTACCGGAAATCCCTCGCCGGCGGGCAGCCCGTCACCGAGGTCGCTCCGACGATCGAGTGGGGCTACCTCATCTACCTGACCGTCTATCGAAAGTGCCAGTACTTCGGCTTCCAGGAAGAGTGCCGGTTCTGCGACATCAACGAGAACTTTCGGCAACAGGTCGCAGCGGGCCGCCCTTACCAGACGGTCAAGCCGCTGGAGCAGATCCTCGAAGCGCTCGAGATCATCGCCGCGTCCGACAATCATGCTCACGCGTACACCGTCACCGGTGGCAGCATCACGAAGCACTTGAAGGGCAAAGGCGAGGCTGATTTCTATGCCGAGTACGTCGCAGCGATCGAGGAGCGATTCCCGAATCGTTGGATCGGAAAGGTCGTCGCCCAGGCGCTGCCCGTCGTGGAGGCGAAGCGCTTTCATGACGCGGGTGCCAAGATCTACCACCCCAATTACGAGGTGTGGGACCCCGAGCTCTTCGCTCAGCTCTGTCCGGGCAAGGAAGCCTACGTTGGCCGCGATGAGTGGATCCGCCGCATCCTCGACGCGGCCGAGATCTTCTCTCCGTCGCACGTGATTCCGAACTTCGTCGCCGGTATCGAGACGGCCGCGCCTCACGGGTTCGAGAGCATCGAGCGCGCCGTCGACTCGACCGGTGAGGGGCTCGACTACTTCATGAGCCGCGGCATCACGCCGCGATACACCGTGTGGTGTCCCGAGCCACTCAGCGTCCTCGGGAAGGACCAAGGCCCCGCCCCCCTCGCCTATCACGCCGCGCTCCTCGAGCGCTACCGCGACACGCTCCGCGGCCACGGCTTGTCCGCACCGCCGGGATACGGCGAGCCCGGGATCGGGAAGGCCGTCTTCTCGGTCAGCGCATTCATGGACGTGCTCTGAGCAGGATTCCGCGCGAAGCCCTCACGATCTTCACACGTGGGCTGTAGGAACGGAGCCGTCTCGTCGACCACTTGTTGTCAGGGAGCTCCCATGCTGCGCTTCGCGATCACCGCACTCGCGCTCGTCTTGATCGGCGCCGCGATGCTCTTCTTGTTGAACAGCTCCGAGTCGGAGCCGACCGAGGACGCGACCGCAGTCGAGCCGAAGGTGGAGCGCCCGTCGAAAGGGGCTCTCGGTCATCTGAACAAGGACGGTGAAATGAGTCCGGTCGCGCCCGAAGAGCCCGCGCCCGAAGAGCCCGCTCGACCAGCGCCGTTGCCGATCGAGCCAGATCCGAAGAAGCCGCTCCCGCCTCCGCGGACGGTGATGCCGTCGATCACATCCGAGCTCGGGTGGGTCCAGAGCAACGCCGAGCCCCTGGAAGATCCGGTGCTGAATCCTGATGGCGTCGGGCTCTCGGATCAAGACGAGGAGACCTTCACCGAGATGCGGCAGGAGCTCAGCGCCAGCGTCTACATCGCCTGGCAGCAGCTCGAGCGCGTCGCCCTGATTCTGGCGCGTGCCCGCATCGAGATTGGCGAGTATCAAGTGGTCGCGAGAGGCGAGAAGGTGACGGTCCCAGAAAGCTCACTCGGCTACGTGCTCCAGCCGCTCGACGAGAACTGGAGCGCGATGGTTCGTATCGACCGCAACGATCCGGAGATCCGCGACCGCGTCGAGGCGCTCGAGAAACGGCGGGACGATGTGCTCCTGAAGCTCCGAGAGTACCTCGAAGAGCACGGCCAGTAGCGGGTCCTGATCTGAAACCACTGGGAACGCGGGCGTCCCGCCCGCCTCGGGCCGCGCAGCGGCCCGACACGAGTGCAAGCCCTTCAGGCTTGGGCACCGGATTCGGAGATGGCCCGATTTCCCAGGGCGTTGCCCTGGGCTGACGAGTGGCCGCCCTTTCAGGGCGAAGAGCTCCGCATCGGGAGCGCCGCCCCGGCCCAAGCTCGCTCGTGAAGGCCTCCATCGACGAGCTGGGTCTTTGGCTCGCTTCGACTTGGGCACTCCATCCGACAGGTCTCTGCTCTGTCAGCGATCCGAAGCCGGGACGTACGGCCGCGGTCGAGGGCCGATGTAGTTCGCGCGGGGGCGGATCAGGCGATTGTCGCTGAGCTGTTCGAGGATGTGGGCTGTCCAGCCGGCCATTCGGCTGACGGCGAAGAGCGGCGTGAAGAGCTTCGTCGGCAAGCCGAGCTGGTAGTACGTCGACGCGGAGTAGAAGTCGACGTTGCAGTTCAGGCCTTTCGCCTCGCGAACGGTGTCTTCGACCTTCTTCGACATGTCGAACCATCTGCGGTCGTCACCGGCATTGGCCAGGGCTTCCGACATGCGCCGGAGATGTGTCGCCCTGGGATCCTCGGTGCGATACACCCGGTGGCCGAAGCCCATGATCTTCTCGCCCTGCTCGAGCGCCCGCATGATGTACGCCTCGGGCTCGATGCCCTCCTCGTCGATCTGGAGGAGCATGTCGATGACCTTTTCGTTGGCACCGCCGTGGAGGGGGCCCTTCAAAGTGCCGACGGCCGAGGTGACCGCCGAGTAGACGTCGGAGAGGGTGGCCGCCGTCACCCGGGCCGAGAATGTCGAGGCGTTG
Organism: Planctomycetota bacterium; assembly: GCA_040219065.1. Lineage (GTDB taxonomy): Bacteria > Planctomycetota > OFTM77 > OFTM77 > OFTM77 > OFTM77. Next base: position 10,778 of record JAVJTD010000199.1, on the reverse strand, counting down.
AAGCCGTGATCGGCGTGCAAGATCAGCGCGACATCGATTGCCTTGGCCGCGGCGGACTTGGGCGGCTCGCCGTGGAGCATGTACAGGAAGTTCGCGGCGAGGCCGAGGCTCTTGTCGGGCGAGATCGGGTCCTGCCCGTTCGCCAGTCGATATTGGGCGGCGACGAGTGTGCCGACCGACGCCACCAGCCGCTCGCAGATCTGGCGGCGAACGATGGGATCTTGTGACTCGGCGTCGGGGTCGTGGTGGGCGAGGAGCGAGACGGCCGAACGGAGCGCGGCCATCGGCGAGACGCTGCTCGGGATCGTGCGGAGCTGGTCGATCAGCGAGGGTGGGATCGCGCTCTCCCTCGCCAGGCGCTTGGTATCTGCTTCGAGCGCGGCTCGGCCAGGCAGCTCTCCGTCGAAGAGGAGGAAGACGACCTCCTCGAAGCTCGAGGCTTCGGCCAGCTCGTGGATGTCGTAGCCGCGGTAGCGCAGCTCACCGGCTTCCCCGTTGATCGAGCAGATGGCGGAGTCGGCCGCCGTAACGCCTTCGAGACCTTTGCCCGACATGTTCAGGCTCCTCCAATTCGTGGTGCCGGGGGCAGGGCGAGCAGGGGGGCTCCCAGCAAGCGGAATTCGCCGGTTCCATCATCGGCAGAATTCTCGCAATCCCTGAAGCCGGCGATTCTACCACCTCCGCCGGCCAAGGGGTGATTGTACTCTGCCCCGCAAAGTGAGCACTCTGTTCCCGGCACAAATGGCCCACTTTCGGCGGTGAGCTTCGATGGCGGACCGCCCAGGCCCCTCGAAGCCTCTGGGTCTCCGGATCAGGAATCGGGTAGGCTGGGCGCATCGAATCCCGATTTCCATGGAGTCTGCCCATGAGTTCGTCCCAGCTCGCTTCGAACCGTATCGTGGCCGCTCTCGCGGTGCTGTCGCTCTTCTCACTGCCCGTCTTGGCTCAGGAGACCGCGACTGCCGACAAGGCAGTGCCTGTCTTCGAGGACGGCCAGGCTCAGGTGGTCGAGGCCTTCGACGATCCCGACCAGTGGATCCAGTACGACCTGTGGGTGGAGACCGAGCTCGACACCGATGGGGACGGGAAGCCGGACCGAGTGCACGTCGACGTGACGCGGCCGAAGCAGACCGAGACCGAAGGGCTGAAGGTACCGGTCATCTACGAGACGAGTCCTTATTACTCGGGCACCGGGCAGACGGATCGGAAGTACTTCTGGGACCCGCACCAGGAGCTCGGGGGCGATCCGCCGGCGCGGCCGAAGCCTCCCGCGATCCAGCAGCAAGAGAAGCGGCCCTTGATGTCGCGCTCCTTGATCCGGACCTGGGTGCCGCGAGGCTTCGCGGTGGTGCACTCGGCGTCGCCGGGTACCGGACTCTCGCAGGGTTGTCCGACGATCGGCGGTGACAACGAGTCCTTGGCGCCCAAGGCAGTCATCGACTGGCTCAATGGCCGGGCCAAGGGATACACCACCGCCGACGGGGACGAGGAGGTGACGGCCGAGTGGTGCACCGGCAAGGTCGGCATGACCGGGACGTCCTACAACGGGACGCTCCCCCTGGCGGCGGCCACGACAGGCGTGGATGGCCTCGAAGCGATCATCCCGATCGCCCCCAATACTTCCTATTACCATTACTACCGCTCGAATGGGCTGGTCCGACATCCGGGCGGCTGGATGGGTGAGGATATCGACGTCCTCTACGACTTCATCCACAGCGGTCCGGAGGAGACGCGCGAGTACTGCGACTGCGAGGTCCGTGAGAAGGAGCTCCAAGGGAATCACGACCGGATCAGCGGCGACTACAACGAGTTCTGGGCGGGCCGGGATTACCTCAACGATCTGGGGCCAATGAAGGCCGCGACGCTGATGGCGCACGCGTTCAACGACTGGAACGTGATGCCCGAGCACAGCGTGAGGATCTATCAGGCGCTCAAGGAGAAGGGCGTTCCTTGCCAGTTCTTCGCGCACCAGGGCGGACACGGCGGTCCGCCGCCGATGGAGATGATGAACCGCTGGTTCACGCGGTACCTCTACGGCGTGCAGAACGACGTCGAGAAGGACCCGCGCTCCTGGATCGTTCGCGAAGATGCGCGTCGCAACGAGCCGGTCGCCTATCCCGAGTATCCCCATCCGGACGCGGAGCCGGTCACCCTTCATTTGAGCAAAGGTGGGAATACCCACGGCGCGCTCACTCTCGAGGCGAAGGGGCGGCAGGGTGAAGAGACGCTCGTCGACAACGTCGAGGAGCCCGGCTCCGATCTCGCGCAAGCGGAAGCGTCGCCGCATCGACTCCTCTATGTGACGCCGGCTCTGACCAGCGATCTCCATCTGTCGGGATTCGCCAAGATCCACTTGCGCCTGGCTGCGAGCAAGCCGGCCGCGAACCTCTCGGTCTGGCTAGTCTCGTTGCCGTGGACGCGCAGCCGCCGCATCACCGACAACATCATCACTCGCGGGTGGGCCGATCCTCAGAACCACGCGTCGTTGACCGAGGGCCAGCCGCTCGAGCCCGGAGAGTTCGTCGAGCTGAGCTTCGACCTTCAGCCCGACGACCAGGTCATCCCCGCCGGTCAGAGGATCGGCCTGATGATCTTCTCCAGCGACCGGGACTTCACGCTCTGGCCGAAGCCGGGCACGCGCCTCACGATCGATCTCGATCAGACTCGTCTGGAGCTGCCGGTCGTCGGCGGCGCGAAGACGCTCGAGGCAGCGGTGAAGGGCAGCGGGAACTGATGTCGAGACGAAGTGCCCTGGTCCTCTTCTTGGGGATAGCGATGATGAGCTGCGCGAGCACGTCTTCCTTCGATGAAGCTGACGAGCGGGCCGTCCGGGCGTTGCTCGAAGAGCAGCGGCAGGCTTGGAACCGAGGCGACCTCGAGGGCTTCGTCGACGGGTACGAGCGGACCGATCGGCTGTCCTTCGCTGGGGCCTCCGGCATCACCCGGGGCTGGGATGACCTGCTCGCCCGCTACCGCAAGGGCTACCCCGACCGCGCCGCGATGGGCGAGCTGCACTTCGATCTGAGAGAGGTGCGTCCGCTCGGCAAGACCGCGGCTCTCGTGATCGGGGAGTGGCGCCTGACCCGCGCGGACGACAGCCCGGGCGGTATCTTCAGCGTCATCGCCGAGAAGCAAGCCGGCGGTTGGAAGGTGATCCATGATCACACCTCGTCCTACGACGAGGCCAAAGAAGATTGATCTCATGAAGACAGGAGCCACGAACGTGGGTCATCGGACCGTTCACATCATCGGTGTCCCCATGGATCACGGTGCCGGACGTCGCGGCGTCGGTATGGGGCCGGCCGCGATTCGAATCGCCGGATTGCACCGGGCGTTGCAGCGCACCGGACGCGCCTTCGTCGACCGCGGCGATATCGTGATCAACACCCCGGAGACCGTGTCCTCGGGCGACCCGCACTACCGCTTCGCCGAGCTGATCCGCAAAGCTTGCGACGAGCTACGCGAGACCGTCGTCGAGGTGCTCGAGAACGAAGGCCTACCCCTCGTCATCGGCGGCGACCACAGCATCGCCATCGGGACGATCGCCGGATTGGCGGAGTATCATCGCAAGCACGATCAACGGCTCGGGCTCATCTGGGTCGATGCCCACGGCGATATGAACACGCCGTCGACCAGTCCCAGCGGCAACATCCACGGCATGCCGCTCTCGGTCAACCTCGGCATGGACGCCGGCGATCTGACCGAGCTGGGCGGATTCCGTCCGAAAGTCCTCCCCGAGGACACCGTCCTCATCGGGCTCCGGGATCTCGATCAAGGCGAGCGCCAGGCGATTCGCGATTCTGGAGTGCATGCCTACACGATGCAGGACATCGACGAGCGTGGCATGGCCGCCATCATGCGTGAGTCGATCGAGCTAGTGACGAAGCATTGCGACAAGTTCCACGTCAGCTTCGACATCGACAGCCTCGACCCGCGCGTCGCACCGGGCACCGGCACCCCCGTCCAAGGCGGGCTCACTTACCGAGAAGCCCACCTCGCCCTCGAGCTCGCCGCCGAGACCGAGCGCCTCGGCTCCTTCGAGCTCGTCGAAGTGAACCCGATCCTCGACACTTCCAACCAGACCGGAGAGGTCGCCGTCGGCTTGATCGCCTCGGCCTTGGGGCGAAGGATTCTCTGATGGAGCGCGGGCTACCAGCCCGCCTTGTCCGCGCAGCGGCCGAACCAGATCGCGCGCGACCGAGACGGGAAGAGGCCAGCGAACTACCGATCGCCCACTCGACAGTGCCGTCGTAGGAACGGAAAGGCACCGAGCAAGGGGAGGCGTCAGGAATCCAGTCCAAAAAGTGGGACATCTGTGCCGGGAACAGAGTGCCAACCCAGAAGGGCACCGAGCAAAGGCGCGTTCGAGGAATCCCGGCTCTGCAAGACCAACGCAGCTTGCATCACCTCACCGTCCTGACGGCCGGCCTCTTTGACGAGTCGGTCCGGCCGGGGTTATCGTTGGCGCGGTCTCGAAGTCCGAACCTGGAATGAGGATGATTCCCCTGACCGCGCCCTCTCCTGCCACTCAGCTCGAGCCGAGCTTCATTCGATCATTCCGTCGCCGGCTGATCGATTGGTATCGCCGTCACCGGAGAGAGCTTCCGTGGCGGAACACCAAGGACCCGTACGCGATCTGGATCTCGGAGATCATGCTCCAGCAGACGCAGGTCGCGACGGTGATTCCTTACTATGAGCGGTTCCTGCAGGCTTTCCCGACGGTGGAGGATCTGGCGAATGCGCCGGAGAGCCAGGTCCTCGAGCGGTGGGCGGGTCTCGGATACTACAGCCGCGCTCGAAGCCTGCGGGCCGCGGCTCAGCAGATCGTCGAGCGGCATGGCAGTGAGTTTCCAAGGGACGAGGCGAAGATCCTCGAGCTGCCCGGAATCGGGCGTTACACGGCCGGAGCAATCCGCTCGATCGCTTTCGATCAAAAGGCTCCATTGCTCGACGGGAACGTGGCGAGGGTGCTGACGCGCGTCTTCGCCCTTCGGGGCGATCCGAAGAGCGGGCCCGTCAGCAAACGGCTTTGGGAGATCGCCTCGATCCTCGTTCCGCCCCGCACGGCCTCGGATTTCAACCAGGGGCTGATGGAGCTGGGCGCCCTGATCTGCTCGCCGCGGCAGCCACACTGCGGCCGATGCCCCGTCCGTCGGCTCTGCCACGCCTACGCCGCCGGCTTGACGGACGTCTTGCCCGAGAGCTCACCCAAGAGGGCCACGGTCTCGGTGACGCTGACGGCAGCCGGCATCCACGACCCCAGCGGACGCTTGCTGCTGGTCCGACGCACCGGGGAGAGGCTGATGGAGGGGCTCTGGGAGCTGCCCACCATCGAGTACACAGAGCCCGTCGAGCCGGCGCTGCGCCGCTCGATCGAAGAGCGCACGGGGCAAACGATCACCCCTGGAAGACGGTTGGGCACCGTGCGGCACGCGATCACGCACCGTCGACTTCAGGTGATTGTGCTCTCAGGCCGTTGCTCAACCCCCAAGATGCCCGCCCGGAATGCCGATTGGATGTGGTGGGACCCTGATGAGGATCCCCCAGCGCTCTCCGGATTGGCCCAGAAGACGATTCGGCTGTGGCGTCGATCCCGGGAATGGTGAAAGGGACTTCAATAGCCAATGCCTCGCGAGTGGGACTTCTACATCACGCGAATCGACGGAGCCATCGCTTCGGTCCTGGTCGATCTCGGCGCGCACGGCTCGGCCCCTCGCTCCGATCGCCCGGTCCTCGCGCGGCTCCGGATCGAGCTGCTCTCACCCACACCGCAGGGCTTTCCTGGCGAAGCCGAGAGCCAGACGCTGACAGAGATGGAAGTCACGATAGAGCGTGAGCTGACCGAAGGCGGCACCACCTACGTCGGCCGCTGCAGCTCCGGGGGTCGCCGCGACCTCTTCTACTACCTCGCCGAGGCCGATAGCTGGCAGGGGCGGGTGACCGAGATCCTGAAGGCCTTCCCGGATTACGAGGCCCAGATCGACGTGCGCGATGACCCTGAGTGGCAGTTCTATTTCGGATCGCTCTTCCCCGGACCGAGCGAGCTGCAGCAGATTCGGAGCCGCCACGTCTGCGACACCCTGCGCAACCACGGCGACAAGCTGACGCAGCCGCGCGAGATCGAGCACAAGGCGTACTTCCCCGAAGCCTCACACCGCGACTCGTTCGTGACCGCCGTCGAGGAGCTCGGCTACACGATCCAATCCAGCTCGCCCGCGATCGACGCCGAGCACTTCGCCGTTCACTTCACCCACCAGGACGTCCCCACCCACTCCAAGATCGAGCAGGTCGTCACTCGCCTCTGCCGCCTCGCCGAAGAGCACCGCGGCGCCTACGACGGCTGGGGCTGCGCCATCGTAAAGTGAGCAATCTGTTCCCGGCACAGATGTCCCACTTTTGAAGTGAGCCCGCCCGAGCTGGCGTGCCGGCGGAGCAAACACGAAGCTGGAGTGCCCAAGTCGAGCGAGTCAAAGACCGAGTCTGTCGGTGAGAGCTCTGCGCAAGCGAGCTTGGGCCGGGGCCGCCGTGCGACGACAACGCACTCCGAGTGCTCCCTTGCTCGGCACCTTTCCGCTCGGTCGTCTGCGACGTCGAGGAAGCGGCTTCCGGTTCAACAGCCGCTCCCCGTATCGGTCGCGCGGGCTCTGGTATCGGTCGCGCGTCGTGAAGCCGACAGTCCGTCCCCCGCAGCATCGAGCCACGGAGCTTCGGATGTGAGGTTTGGGCCCTCTCCGAGGCGCTTGGATGGAGGACACGGAGACCGGCTGAAGCCGGCGGTCCGAACGACGACGTGACTAGTTTCAGATCAGCCGAAGAGCTGGCGCTCAGAGTGCCCCTTTAGCTCGGCGCCTTTCAGCTCGTTCGTCAGCACCGTCGAGGAAGCTCGCCTACCACTTCCCGTTTCGGTCGCGTTGGCTCTGGTGTTGCTCTGTCTTCGCTTCATCGAGAGGCTTCGACGATCATGTGCTCGATCGATTTGGAGTCTTCGATCTTGTCGAGGGCGAACCACCGCCTCGAGCTCGCGCCACGAGGCCGAACGCTGAGCCGTACCGGCTCACCTCCCTCGATCAGCACTTCGGCCAGCTTCAACTGGAACAGGCCGGCAGAGTCTTCGCCGGATGTCCAGGTCGGCAGGTAGTGGAGCTCGGCAGCGCCGTCCTCGCTCACCCAGCTCACTGGCTCGCGCGAAAGATCGAATCGGAGCACCTCTCGGCCATTCACATCCAGCAGCCAGCCGCCGGCATCCGTCTCGCTCTGCCATCCGAGCCCCCCGAGGAAGACGAAGACGGCATCTCCCGCTTCCGGTGCAGACTCAGTCTCCCATTCCAGGCGCGCGGCTGAGTTCATTTGCCGCAGACAATACCGATTTCGACTCGCGCCGGAGTAGTCATGCCAGAGGCTTTGCTCGCCGTCATTCCGAATGAGCCGGCGGTAGCCTTCGCGCGAGGATTCCGACAGCTCACGGATCCTGGCGAGCGCACTCCGCGTCTTTGGGGAAAGCGCGTCCGATTGGTACTGCGCCTTCAGTCGCTCGGGAAAGCGCGCCGAGCTCTTCGGATGTTGGAACTGCACGTTCGGAGCTTTTGACACGGCTTCGTAGCCGCCTCCGACCAGACGCTTCACTCGACTGATCAGCAGATCCTCGAGCGCCGGATCGAAGCGCGCCGGCTTGCCGTAGAAGATCATCGAGAAATCGGCCTCATAGCCGCCCTCTTTCAAGACGCGGCGCGAGGGAATGTAACAAGGGACGTCGTGGCTATAGGCGTGTATCCACACGCGCCGCCAATCCAGCTCGGTCTTCAGGCGCACGGCGTAATCGACCACGACCTCGCCGGCCAAGAACACCATCGTCAGCTCTTTGCCGAATTGCCAAACGGAGCATGTCATCTCGACCGACTCATCCAGCTTGTCGCCGGCCTCGAGCGTCTTCAGCATGCTCCGGGCGTGCACTCCGTAGAAATCGTCGCGCTCGGCCAGGGATCGCCAATGCTCCTCCTCCGGAGGATCGGTCAGTGGCAAGGGAAAGCGCTCGAGCCTCGCCACCGGGTCCGCCGCGAGCGGCTGCAGCTCGCCGGAGACGAGACGGGCGACCTCTTCGGCCAGCGCCGCGCCGTGGGATCTGGCCATGTCGACATCTCCAGCCGGCTGAGGGCCGACATCCGCGCCGCATCCGACGGTCACGAGTGACAGAGCATCGCGAAAACGAGCTTCGATGTCGCGGTTGGCGTAGCCGGTCCAGTCACCGCTGATGCGATTGCGACCACCCATCGTCGTGCAATGGCAGGTGTAGCTCGACCAGATCGCGATCGGCTCTCCTTCCTCGTCCTTTGCGACGAGCACGGGCACCGAGTGATCGACCGGTGCATCGGGCGAGAAGCCGAAGCCTCGCCAGATCCCGTTCTCGAGGACACGGCGATTGCCGCCGAAGGTGGCGATGCCTTGGCCGAAGGCGAGGCTGGCCGGCCTCCGGCTCTCGAGGGCGGCGCGCCCCACCTCGATCATCCAGGCCACGACCTGTTCGGTGTACGTTCGAGTCGCTGCCGTTTGGGCGGGAGTCATGCGCTCGGCCCACATCACCGGCGCGAAGCCGATCAAGTTGGGCGCGGTGTGCGTGTGTGACGAGCTGATCACCAATCGCTCTCGAGCGATGCCGTCTGCGCGCAACGCTTCCTCGACCCTCTCGACGAGAGGGGCCGTCACACCGCAGTTGTCGACCGCAATCACCAAGCACGGCTCCTCGTCCCCGATCGCGATGGCGCGCGCCCAGAGTCGATCGTCGACACCTTCGTGCTCGGAGACGCGATGACCGTAGCCGGCGAGGAGGAGCGGCACCTCGGGAGTGATGTCGACCTTCGCGGTGCCGATGAGCGTGTCGGTGCGGGCCTGTCCCGAGAGTAGTACGATCCCGATGCCGAGGAATCCGAAGGGACGGAACATCACGTAGCTCCTGCGGGCCGAAGGAAGTTTCCAACCGCGGCCCAAAAGCTACGATCTCGGCGAGGCGAGCACCATGCTCCAACAGTGGCGTTCAGCCGGGCGTCCCTATTGGAAGACCCTCGGGTCCGGGTTCCAAACACCCTTGCTGATCGGTCCGGTCGGTCCGTCGTTGAGGCGAGACTCGCCGCCGACCGAGCTGATCAGCGCCGCGGCGTCGTTGCCATTCCATTCGCCATTGCCCCAACGGAAGATCGCACCGCTCGCGGGATCGCTCGGATCGGGCCCCGGACCGGGCGCCGAGAAGTCGCTGCCCATCCACCTCGGCCACTCACCTCCCGAGAGGCTCTTCTTCCGGACGAAGTCGTAGCCTTCGACCTTCTGCCAAGTGTTCCAAGGCAGCCCCTCGCTGCAATGATCGGTCAGGTCGCCGAGGATCCCGAGGTCCTTGTAGTCATGGGAGCCCGGCTGGGCCCAACAGCCATGAGAGCCCCAAGCCGAGTAGATGACCGGATGCTCGGTGCCTTCGATCCCCAGGATCTGTCGCTCCAGCTCGGTGGGCACGACCTTGGCGACCTGGCTCCACTCGTGAGCACCGCCGAAGTCGTGGGCGGAGATGTAGACCTGATCAGGGACGAGCCGCGGTACATCTTCGACGACCTTTTCCCGGAGCCGCACCGTGATGTGCTCCCAGTCGCTGACGTGGTTGCCCCAGATCGTGTCGGCGATCTCCTTGCCGCGGTTGTAGGGGTAGTAGAAGAAGTACACCAGGTCGACGACCGTCGCCGTGTCTCGCAGGCCTTGATCGATCAACTGCTGCTCGAGCTCGCTGGCCGGCTTCTCGACCCAGAATGCGTAGACCGGCGCCGATTGCAGGTTGCCCTTGAACAGGGGCAGCGAGTCATCGGAGGGACTGGACAGCTCCTGCTTGGCATAGAGCCAGTAGCTTCCACCTCGCTTCACTCGCTTCATTTGAGGAAAAGCCCACTCGACCGAGGAGGGGAAGTACTGCTCACCTCGGGCCATCCACACCCGAGGCGCGTACTGCTGCAGAACCTGGAGCTTTTCCGCATCGGTGTGACCGGTCGCAACGTCCGTGAGCGAGCAGCAGAGCAGGAGGATGACGGTGAGACGCGAGAGCATGGGTTCTTCCTTCGACCTGAAGTGACTTTTAGGAAGCGGCGAAACGGAGCCCGGCACGAGCGCTTCGACCTCGAGGGTGAGACGATCGTGCCGGGTGCGGAAGGCTCACGCCTAACGGGCCATCGAAGCTCGAGCCATCCACTCTTGCAGCCGGACGGGATCGCGCGGCATCCAGAAGCGCAGGACGAAGGCCCTTTGATCCTCGGGCTTGGAGTGGTTGCCATTGCCGACGAACGAGCCGACGCTCAGTCGCATCGAGCCATCCGGCTTGGCCGGATTCACGTAAGTCACGCCCCAAGCGCTGAAGTCCTTGTTGGCGCCGCTACCCTCGTCGTTCCAGAGGAGACTCGTGATCTTCCCGATGTCGACCAGGTCGGCTCGAAGGCAGGCGTACTGCTCCAGCTTCTTCTTGTCCAGCGGCTCGGGCGGAACGGATCCGGCACCGGTGCCGTTGCCACCGTCGCAGCGGATGAGAGTCCCGATCGATCGGTATCCTGCTGGGGCGCTCATGGCGAAGACCTCGATGTCGTGATTCGCTCCCGAGCCGTGATCGTCCCAGATCGGCGCCAGGCTCGTAGGAGGTCGCAAGGCGTCTTTGTTCTTGGAGACGTCCCGCACGATGATCGTCTGCACCTTGCCGTTCGGGTTGTCCCCGCCGACTCCCATCCAGTGCCCCAGGACCTTGAACCCCTCGGGCACCT
>JAVJTD010000181.1:0-12685 GCA_040219065.1 Planctomycetota bacterium | reverse complement strand
CGTTCTGGGGCGGCGGCTCGACGTTCACCTACCAGGTGTGTGACACCAACGGCAACTGCTCGAACACCGTGACGGTCCAGTTCTAGGTCTCACTCGAGGCGAGATGTCTCCAGTGAGACCTAGAACTGGACCGTCACGGTGTTCGAGCAGTTGCCGTTGGTGTCACACACCTGGTAGGTGAACGTCGAGCCGCCGCCCCAGAACGCATCGCTGTGGGCACCGTCATTCGCCGTCGTGGTGACGAGGCTGCCGTTGCGATAGATCTGGACCGAGGACGTAGATGCACCCGTCCAAGCGAGATCGACTCGGGTGTAGATCCACCAGCGGAAGCCACCGGTGACCGTGAGCTGGATGTCGACGCCTCCGGGCGCTTCGACCGTCACCGGGTGGACGACCGTGTCGGTCGCGCCATCGTCATCGGTGACCGTCAGGGAGACGTTGTAGGTGCCCGAGGACGCGTAGGTGTGGGACGGATTCTGCGACGAGGAGGTCTGACCGTCACCGAAGCTCCAAGACCAGGACACGATGGTGCCATCGGGGTCGCTGCTCTGATCGGTGAAGCTCGCCGAGAGATCATTGGTGCTGGAGGCGAACTCGGCGTTGGGCGGATTGTTGCCCGGAGGGCCACCGCCATCCTTGAGCGAGTAAAGGAGGAGGTTGGGCGAGCCATTGGCTCCCGAGACGACACCGCTGGTGGCGTTGCTCAGGATCTCACTGGTCACGCCGCCCGGCGTGAGGCCCGGGTTGGCGTCGAGGCAGAGCGCCGCGACACCGGCGACATGCGGCGAGGCCATGGACGTGCCGCTGAGCGTGGCCGTGGCCGTATTGCTCGTGTACCAGGTCGAGAGGATGCTCGAGCCCGGAGCGAAGAGGTCGACGCAGGAGCCCCAGTTCGAGAACGACGAGCGGGCATCGCTCGAGGTCGTCGATCCGACGGTGATGGCGTTCGTTGCGCGAGCCGGGGAGTAATTACAGGCATTGGCGTTGGAGTTGCCCGCCGCGACGACGAAGACGACGCCGTCGGCGACGGCGTTGTTCACCGCGCTGTCGAGCGACGAGGAGGCGCCACCGCCCAAGCTCATGTTGGCGACGGCCGGGGAGTTGTGGTTGTTGGCGACCCAGTCCACACCAGCGATGATGCCGCTGTAAGAGCCGGAGCCATTGCAATTGAGGACGCGGACCTTGTAGAGCGTCACGTTCTTCGCGACGCCGTAGGTCGACGAGCCCACGGTGCCGGCGACGTGCGTGCCATGTCCGTGGCAGTCCTCACCGTTGCCACCGAAGCTGTCGTAGAATTGGCTCGAGACGCGACCACCGAATTGGGAGTGCGTGCTGCGAATGCCCGTGTCCATGATGTACACGTGCACGCCGCTGCCGTCGTAGTCGTAGGTGTAGCTGTTGTCGAGCGGCAGGTTCCGCTGGTCGATGCGATCGAGGCCCCAGGTCGCAGGACTCTGGGTGTCATTGACGGTCGCGATCTGGTCCTGCTCGACGCGGGCGATCTCGGGATTCTGGGAGAGCGCCTCGGCCTCGATGGGGTCGAGCTGCATCACGCCGCCGTTGAGCACGGTGTCGTACACCCAGAGCACTTGGCCGCCGTGCTGGCGGGCGAGATCCTCGAGGATCAGAGTCCTCTCGGCCTTGAGGCCGGCTTTCAGGACACCATCATTGAGCGTGACGATGTACTGGCCGTTGATCGCTTGCTGTCCCTGGGCCGCCACGAAGTCGCCGGCGAATGCCCCGGTGCACAGGATCAAGCTCAGCAGAAGGGCAGCTACGAGTGCCTTCTTCATGAATGGACCTCCTGGAAAGATGGGAGTTGGCCGGTCTGCCCCTCTCCGCGTGGATGGACACCATCCGCGTCGCCGCGGTCGACCTCGAGTAGGGGATCGAAGTCGGGACTCGAGCCGGCCACCCTCTCTCACGACGCACGGGAGGTACGAGCGCGCAGCGTTAGCTGAGCCAAAGGTCTGTCACGAGGTCACGAAACGACCTGCGGCTGTGCTACGCCGGTCAATCGGTCTCGCGAACGTGGAGAGAATTGGGCTTCGTCTTTTCTTGCCGCGGGATTGTACTTCAGTCACCTCGAGAAGTGCCAACGAAATGGAAACGAAAGTTCGACTCGTGGACAATGCTCGCCCTCGCCTTGAATCCTCGTTCCCGTGAGGTGCGAAGCGGACTCCGACCTCGACCGACTCGATACGACTCCTGGAGCTGATCATGACATCTGCAGCGCTCAACCGATCTCTCGTCGGCATTCTCATCCTCTCTCTCTTCGCCGCGGGGTGCCGCACGACATCTACCGACGAATCGCCGTCTGGCGAAGCGACCGCAGCGATGCGCGAGGCCGCGCCGGCGACTTCGGACTGGCCGCATTGGCGAGGCCCCGATCGCACGGGACGATCTCCCGAGCGAGGCTGGTCGAGTGAGGGCCAAGAGGTGTGGCGTCGCTCCGTCGGGCTCGGGTACTCGTCGCCCTCGGTTCGCGGGGATCGGCTCTGGATCCAGGGGCATGATGTCGAAGGCGCCCAGGACGTCTTGTACTGTCTCGACACAACGACCGGGGACGAGGTGTGGCGCTCGGAGCATCCCGCGAAGAACCTCCCGAACATGCACGAGGGCGGCACGCTCACCACTCCCATCGTCGCTGGAGACAGAGTGTTCGTGCTCTGCCGGCTCGGCACGTTGAGAGCACACGATGTGTCGACCGGCGAGGTAGTTTGGGAGCGCGACTTCGAAGCCGACCTCGGTGTCTCGATCGGTCCCTTCGGCCTGCCGTCTTCGCCGCTGGTCCTCTCCGACACGCTGTACGTCAACGCGGGTCCGACGCTGGCGCTCGATGCCGCGAACGGCGAGACACGATGGCAGACCGAAGACTACGGCTACTCTTACGGCACGCCCGAGCCGTTTCGCTGGCAGGATCGGGACTGCCTCGCCGTCTTCAACGCCAAGGGGCTCACCGTGCTCGATCGCTCCGATGGCGAGGAGATCGCTTTGCACCCTTGGACCAGCGAGTACAACGTCAACTCCGCGTCACCCATCGTGATCGGCGACCGCATCTTCATCTCGACCGGCTACAACGAAGTCGGCTGCGCCCTGCTGCGGCTGACCGATTCGGGGCTCGAGCCGATCTGGTCCAACAAGAAGATGCGCAGCAAGATGAACGGCTGCGTCTTGGTCGATGATCACCTCTACGGATTCGACGCCGCGATCCTCAAGTGCCTGGATCTCGACGGAGAGGCTCGCTGGATCGAGCGCGGACTGGGAACCGGCACCGTGATCGAGTCCGATGGCCGCTTGATCGTGCTCGGTGAAGAAGGCGAGCTGGTCGTCGCCCAGGTGAGCACCGAAGCCTTCGAGCCTTTGACGCGAGTGAAGGTCTTCGAGGAAGGCGTCTGCTGGACCACACCGGTGCTGGCCCACGGCCGACTCTATCTGAGGAGCAACAAAGGCGAGCTCGTCTGCCGCGATCACCGCCATGCGGTGAGCAGCTTGCCGTAAGCCGCACCGAGAAGGACCGGCGCACCGGGCAGGGCCCGATGCGCCGGAGCGGAGGTCACTCGCTGACGATGGCCACTGAGTCGAGGATCTGATTGAAGCCGCTCGAAGAGAGCGTGACACCGGCGAGGTAGAAGGTGAAGCCGACCGGCGTATTGGCCGGAGCGGCCGCGATCGGAGTGTTCGCGATACCGTCCAGGCCGACGGTGCCGGTGAAGATGGTGCCCAGGTTCAGGGCGAGGGCCGTGCAGACATCCGCCGTGATCGGAATCGGACGGCCGTCCGGCGCCGAGACATTGCTCGCAGAGCCGGTGCAGGACCAGAGCACTATGGCGGTGTCGCCTTCGGCGCCCTCGGCACAGATCGTGAAGTTGAACGGCGTCGAGGCGGCCAGCGGGCCGTTTAGGATGATTTGCGTGTTGCGGCTGTCGGGCGTGTCCCAGCCGACCGCGATGTCGAAGGGGCCGATGAACCAGTTGTCGCCGTGGCAGCGGAAGACGTGGCCCGGGACGAAGGAGCCGTCGGGACCCACCTGAGTGCTGCTGTAGACGAGGTCACCGCTCCCGACGGTCTCGATCAAGGCGACCGAGTCGACGATCGAATCCCAGGGCGTGACGTCGAGAACACCGTCGTCATCGGTGTCGAGATCGTCACCGGCCGAGGCGGTGTTGTTCGCGACGAGCAGGTGGGTGACGTTGTCGCTGTTCTCGAAGCCGAGGTCGGTGATGTAGTCGGCGTTACCCGCGGTGAAGGTGCTCTCGGCGCAGGTGAAGAACCCGTTCGAGTCGATGACCTGTCCGGTCAGATCGATGACGCCGTCGGTGTCGATGACGCCGCTGCCACCGGTGCCGTCGCCGATCACGATGTAGCTCAGGCCGTCGAGCTTCCAGCCGGGCTGTCCCTGCAGCTCGAAGTACTCGTCGTCATCGTTGGAAGGCTGATCGATGCGGATCTCGCTGAGGCGCGGGAGCAGGTCGGAGCAGGCGGCGTTGTCGGCACCCGGCGAGTCGCTGCCGCCGCTCGGGTCGAAGGAGCCGATCGCCCAGTTGCCGCCGAAGCATCGGAAGGCGTGACCGGGGACGAAGTTGCCGTCGGGGCCAACGCGCGGCAAGCCGTAGAGGCATTCGCCCAAGGCCGGCGGCGTCTCGACGAGGGCGATCGAGTCCTCGATGGTGCTCCAGGGCGTGACGTCGAGGGAGCAGTCGTCGTCGAAGTCGAGGTCGTCGCCGTTCAGGCCCGTGAACCCGGAGACGAGCATGTGGGTGACGTTGTCGCTGTTCTCGAAGTTCAGGCTCGTGGTGAAGTCGGCCGTGCCGAGTGTGAAGGTCGACTCGGCGGCGACGAAGAAGCCGTTGCCATCGAGCGTGAGCCCGGTCAGGTCGATCACGGCCTCGATCGTTCCGCTGGCCGTGCTGCCGTCGCCGATGACGAGGTAGGTCAACCCGTCGAGCGAAGCGTTGGCCGGTCCGACGAGCTCGAAGTACTCGTCGTTATCATCGCTGGGCTGATCGATACGAATCTCGTTGATCTGGATCTGGGCGAAGCCGACGCCGCTCAGAAACAAGACAGCGAGCATCGAGAGGAGGGTCTTGTGGATCATGTTCACTCCTGTGTTCGTTGAATGTCTCTTGGCCTCCGAGCCGGCGATAATGCCCTTGGAATGGGAGATCTCCGGGAGGTTTGGGTGAAGATTCGGTGAGGAGTGGGGGCGCCGGAACGAGCGGCGATCGTCCGAGAATGCGCGGGGGCACTCCGAGCGATCTGCCCGACCCTCGACCTGGCAACGGCCCCGATCTGCCGGGCCGATTACTTCAGCCAGCCGAGTGCTCGGAGGTGATCACCGATGGTCTGGGCCACGACCTGGTGCCCGTGGGCGGTCCAGTGAGGATCGTGGGCGAAGCGGACCGGGCCGTCCTGCTCTGCCTGGGAGAGCGTGTCGCGCACGTCGAGATGAGGAATCTCGGTGCCCTCGATCCTCTGAGATCCGAGCCAGCGCTCGCCTTCCGAGACGACGAGCAGCTTGCCACCCGCTGCTCGGACCTCGTCACTCAGCTCTCGGATCAGAGCGCGAACGAGCTGTTGGCCCTCTTGACGCTGCGCGTCGGTGAGGGGCGGTGTCCGGGCGGCGATCCACTTCCCCCAAAGGGAGCGATAGAGGTGGCTGACTCTCTCGAGGAAGCTCTGCTCGACGTGGTCCCGGACGAGCTCGAGGCGGTCGCCGTGCAGCACGAAGCGCGGCTTGCCCTTCCCGTACATTCGCTCGCGCGAGCACTCCTCGACATCATTGGCGCAGACCGTCAGGATCACCACGTCGGCGTGATAAAGGTGGCCCAGCCGCCGGAACAGGAGCAGCTCCTGATCGGTGCCGAAGCCCGAGATGGCGAGATTGACGACTTCCGCTCCCAGGCTGTCTTCGAGCTGACTCGCGAAGGACTCCTTTTCCTCGACGCCCCAGCCGAAGGTCAAGGAGTCACCGAGGAGCAAGAGCCTCTGGCGTCCGTCGGTTCGCTCGAAGGACACCGGATCGTCGCGCTGTCCTTTTTCGTTGATGCGGATGGCGACGTCGAAGTCCTGTGTCTGATGACGCACCTTCGCCCCTGGCGAGTATCGCCAGCCGAGCTCGGGGTCGTGCTCGACGTAGTAGGGGTTGGTGGTCGGTCCGTAGCCCGGTGTTCGAAACAAGCGCCAGCCGACCTCGGCCAGGCCCAGGGCGACGATCGAGCTCAGCCCGAGAGCCAGGACTTTGACGCGCCAGGAGAAGCGCCGCCTCGGACTGGATGAGAGGTGATCGGGCACTTTGAGAACGGCCAGGAGTGTGTGGGAGTGGGGGAGACGAGGGCGGCGCCCGCGGACTCGCCCGGGGAGAGCGCGGAGGCTCGGGCGCTTCCAGTGCCTATCGCTGGAGCTACTGACCGCTGTCCTTCCTGGCGCCCACGCAGAACAAATGAGTATTGGTGCGAATGAAGAGACGGTCATTGGCGATCGCGAGGCTGGATCGAATGCGATCCTCGTCCTCGTCACCCATCGGGATCCGGTTGAGGATGTCGCCCGACTTCGCGTCGAGGATCGTGACCTCGCCGGCATGATTCATCAGCCAGATCTTGCCGTCCGCGCCCGTCGGCGAGGAGCGCCAGAGAGCGCGGCCGGGGAGCTCCCTCGTCCACTCGACCTCACCGGTCTTCGGAGCGACCTGCGAGATCGACCCGTTGACGTCGCTCAAGACGTAGAACTTGCCTCGGTAGAAGAGGGGCGTGGGAACGTCGCTCGAGACCGGGTTCGGTCGGCCGTCGCTCTTCCATACGAGCCCGTCTTCACCCAGGTCTCCCTCGCCGCCGAGACGCACCGCATAGACCGGGGCCTTCTTCGGGGCACACACCAGTGCGACCCCGTCACCGATCACGACCGAGGGCACCAGCCGCCACCAGACTTCGCGATGCCCCGGATTCCACGTGCCCCATCGCCAGAGCTCCTTGCCCGTGGTCGGATCGTGCCCGGTGAGTACATCGCCGCCGACCACCAGGATCTCCTTCGATCCGTCGGCCTTCACGTGAGGAATCGGCGTGGCGTAGGACTCGAGCGACTCGCGGACTGCCGGTGAGGGGCGCACGTGCTTGAAGATCTCCTTGCCGGTGTCGGGGTCGAGGGCGAGGAGGAAGGACGGCGAATCGGCGGCGCCGATGTCGCGCACGGGCTCGTCGCGCTGGAGGATCTGCAGGTAGAGGCGATCTTCGAAGAGCGTCGGGCTGGAGGAGAACGTCCATTGGAAGCAGAAGTCCCCGTAGTCCTTCTGGAGGTTTCGCGCCCAGAGCTGCTCGCCCTTGGGTGAGAACGCCATGAGGTCCCCGTTGCCGAAGAAGAAGACGACGCGGCGGCCATCGGTGACCGGAGACGGGGAGGCGTAGTTGCTCCGCGGATGGATCCAGGTCGCTTCCCCGGCTCCCTTCGGGCGGTAGCCACTGCTGACCGGCTTCTGCCAGAGCGTCTCGCCTGTCGCCTCGTCCACGCAGACGGCGACGAGCTGGCCGCCCTCGGGCTCGATCGCCGTCAGGTAGACCCGTCCGCCAGACACGATCGGCGTGCTGGCTCCGGGGCCGGGCAGCTCGAGCTTCCAAAGAACACCCTCGGTCCTCGAGAACTCGGTCGGCAAGTTCTCGGCTTCGGTGGAGCCGTCGAAGTGCGGCCCGCGCCAGTGAGACCAGTCTTCATCGACTCGTGCCGTGCCGATCAGGAGGAGAGACGACAGGACGACTTGGCTGAACATGGGATTCCTCGGGGATCAGAGTGCCGGGGCCGCAGGGCCAGAGGAACGGAGACGCCCGACTCGGGTGCCCGCCGACGAGTATGGCGTTCGCGAGGGTCGCTTCCAAGCCAAAGCGCTCGGCTCTTTTCCGAAGATTCACGATCGGTTCACGCTGCGCACGCCCAGGCCGGTGAGGCTCTCGGGCGCTCTTCTCAACAGGGTGCCCGGAAGATCGCCGATCATGTCGCTCGTCTCCATCTCGCATCACCCTCGCGTCCGCCGTCAGGTGCGGAGCTGGCTCGTGTTCCTCGCCGGGCTCGTCGCGGTCGCGCTCGCGATCGGCCTGTAGCCATCAGGCCATGGACAGCCGTGAGTCCCTCGTCCACACTGTCGGCGAGACGTCAGTTGGACGACCGCAGTCGACGGAGGAACGAGACATGATGGAGCTGCCCAAGCCCACCGAGGGTCACGACCGACTCGAGATGTTCGTGGGAAGCTGGCAAGGGACGGAGATCCTGCATCCCTCGCCGTGGGACTCGAATGGCGGCACGGCCAAGGGATTCGTCGAGAACCGCCGCGCGCTCGGTGGCTTCTCCCTCATCCAGGAATATCGCCAGGAGCGGGACGGCAAGACCACCTTCGAGGGTCACGGCGTCTTCACCTACGACCCTGAGAAGGACGAGTACGTCTTGTACTGGTTCGACTCGATGGGGCTGGGGGTCAACGACTACCGGGGCAAGCTCGAAGACGGCGTCCTGACCGTCGAGCACCAAGGCGAGATGGGGCACAGCCGCTGCGTCTTCGACATGCGCAAGGAAGGCTCTTACACCTTCCGCATGCAAGGCTCACCCGACGGCTCGGTGTGGATGAGCTTCATGGACGGCACCTACCAGAAGAGCTGATTGGCGGGCGGTGATCCCGGTGCCGATTGGCGACCGGGATCACGAGATCGTGGAGCCGATTACTGGCGCGTGTAGACGATCTCCATCGACTGGAACATCTCGCCCTTCTCGTTCGGGCCGAACATCTGGATCTTGCGCGTATCCTCATCGACGATCGTCGCGACGCTCTTGGTCTGGACCAGCTTGCCCGACATCGCATCGAGGTTCTCGCCCTCGGTCGTGAGCACCTTGCCGGACTCGTCGATCTGTCCGTACTCGGTCATCGGTGCCGTGCTCATCGAGTCGATCCAGAGCGAGAAGTAGCGCTTCTTGAAGTTGTCGTACCCCATGATGCTCTTGCCCTCGAAGGGCCCGGAGCCGGGGAACACCTCGGGACCCGAGACGTTCTCGATCAAGTAGCGGCCACCCATGGCGAGCTTCGAGGACGCCTTCATGGGGGTCTCATCCCACGGCATGTCGGCCGACATGCGCCACTTCGTGGTCAGCTTCCAGTTCCCTTCCCACTGCTTCAGGTACTCGTGGTGGGCACCGGGGGAGGCGAGGGCCATCATCTGCCCCATGTCGTCGTCCTGAGCGGCCGTCGCGCTCGGGCCCGAGAACTGGACGGTGATGAAAGCGGTCGCGGCGATGATACCCAGGATGACGAGGCTGTTCTTGCAACTGATCTTCATGATCATGAGCTCCAACTCGGAAATTGAGGGGGCGGCCTTCGTCGGGAGAAGGCCTTGCCGGAATAGCTGGATTATCCGTCGCGGACTTCCCCGCTTCCATCCGACAATCGCATCGGCAACCCCGATCCGACCGAGAATGGAGTCGCCAGGCCAAAGACAGGGCGATGGCCGAAGAGACTCTTCAACACGGCCACGCCCGGCCTTTGAGCTCATTCGAGCCAAATCTCGCCGAGGTCGAAGGTGTCGCCCACACTCACCGAGCGCTCGGCCCTCCAAGTACCCGCCTCAGCGGTGATCCGGATCTCCGCCCAGCCGGCGGTCGTCAGTCCGCGTGCCTCGAACCGGCCGTCCTTCGAAGTCCGGACCGACCGCTTCTCGGTCTGCTCACCGCGACGAATCTCGACCTGCACGGTGGATTCGGCGAGGGGGCCTTGGGAGACGAGCACGCGTCCGGTCAGAGTGATCGACCGCTCGAGGTGAAAGACGATCTCGTCGAACCGGCCGCTCCTGGGAACCGGCAGCCGCTTCGATCGCTGCGGCAGGCCATCGGGAAACTCGTGCACTTCGAGCTGCACCGACTCGAAGGTCATCCAGATCTCGATCTGAGCTCGTCCTTCGGCGTCGAGGCGCATCGAGGAGGACGACTTCAAGTCGGGTCCCTGTCGCTCGAAGTCGAGCTGATAGCGAATCGACTCGATGGGCGCGCCGTCAGAGTCGAGGACGCGGATCGGCAAGACCAACGGGTCGGGGACGGTCAGCTCCAACGCGATCCGCTCGCCGCTGGACGGAGCGATGATCTCGGAAGCCAGCGCGTCGGACTCGCTTCGGCCGGCCCCGACGCTCAGCTCGTACTCACCGCCGTCCACGATCAGCCCGATCTCGAAGCAGCCCTCCGCGTCGGTCTGGCGGTAGAGCTGCCAGATCACCGTGCCGTCTCGAGAGACGTGCACCGGCAGCTCGACTGCCGCGCGACCCGACTCGGTTCGCACGCGTCCGAGCACCCGCGCGGGCGGCGTCACCTCGGCCGACCACTCCTTGACCTCTCCGGGCTCGGGCTTCCAGCGCTTCTCACCGGTCGCCACTTCTTGGAACGGGGTGAACGGACCGTTGGCTGGGCCGGCCTGGCCCGCCGAGATGTCGTAGGTGAGACCGGGTGTGATTCGGTCGATCTCGTAAACACCGGCCGCATCGACGATCGCCTCGAGGACCAGGTGCGGTCGGAGGCCCGTGTACGTGACGGGAATGTCGGGGTCGGGCAAGGTCGCTTGCACGCAGACCTGGAGCCCGGTCGCAGGAGCGCCGTCGCGGGAGCGCATGTGCCCTCGCAAGGTCGCTCGCGGTCGATACACGAGCAGCGCCGGCTCACGGACCGGGACCTTCTGGAAGATCTCCTGTCCGTGCACCTCGGAGTTGACGCGCACGGTCGCGAGCGTGGCCTTCACGTGCAAGCCCAAGCGGAAGCGCCCCTCGCCGTCGGTGCGGGAGAAGCCCCAGCCGAAGGTCATGTCCTTCGCGCTGTACGCTTCCAGTATGCTGACGACGGCGTCGGTGACGGGTTGACCGGCGGGGTCGAGGACCTGACCCGTGAAGGTCGTGCCGGTCGGCAAGGTGATGTCGAGGCCTTCGACCGGGCTCCCTTCCTCCAGCGTGACCTGGAGCCGTGCGCCGCCGAATCCTTCCCGGTAAGCCGAGACCATCCCTGTGCCGAGCCAGGGAACGTCCTCGAAGCGGTAGCTGCCGGCCGCGTCGCTTCGCGTCACGCGCGTGCGCTGCCGCTGGACCTGATCCGGCGCGAGGATCTTGTTGAACTCACGGTTGCCGTAGCGCTCGACGAGGAGCACGACCTCGGCGCCGGCGATCCCTCGTCCGGCCTCATCCAGCACGCTGCCTTCCACCGAGGCTCGAGCGACCGTCTCTCGGCGAGTGCTCGTCTCGATAGTGCCTTCTGGCCTGACGAGTTGGGGCTCGGATCGACTTTGTGGTGAAGACGTCTCGATCTGCTGCATCGGCTCGACATCGACCTCGGGCTCGACGGCTCTCGTCTCGGCCACCTCGCGTGGCTCGGCCGGTGTCTCTGGCCGCGTCGCGAGCCAGATGGCGAAGCCGACGGCGAGGAGGACGATTCCTGCCAAGGCACCGGCACGCAGTCGGGGGCTTGGCTTCGGCGTTTGCGCCGCCGGCATCCTCGAGGCGATCGCCATGCGACCGAGCTCGGCACGCAGCGAGGGAGGAAGCTCGGCCTGGGCTTCTTCAGACAGCCCGGCGGTGAGTGCGACGATCGACAGCGTGATGCCGCTCTTCTGAAGACGCGCGCGGACTTGCTCGAGGGCACGCCCGATCCGGTGGGAGACGGTCCGCCGGGGCACACCTCGTGCCGCTGAGATCTCTTCGTGGGTTTGGCCACCGAGGAAGTGAGCGACGAGCGGCTCGCGCAGCTCGTCCGGTAGTGCTTCGATCTCGGCGTCGATCCTCGTGCGTGCCTCGACCCAGGCGGGATCCAGGTCGCTCGCCGGCTCCGGATGGGCCGTGGCCTCTTCGCGACGCGACCGACTCTCGCTCGATCGCAGCCAACTGATGGCCCGATTCGTCGCAACGCGATGCAGCCAAGCCGCGATCGGCACGGCCGGGACGATGCGCCTCTTGAGCAATGTCAGGAAGCAATCCTGGGTCAAGTCCTCGGCGAGGTGCGGATCCCGCAGGATGCGACACCCGGCGCGGTAGACCAACCCCGAGTAGAGCCGCACGATCTCGGTGAAGGCCTCGGCTTCTCCGGATTGCCAGCGAGCGAGCAGTTGCGAGTCGACGGAGCTCATGAGCGTCCTCACGGTCAGGGACAGAGTGGGATTCTATCCCCCTGACGCCACCGCCCGCCCCCTCGGCCACGAAAAGTGGGCATTCTGCTCCCGGCACAAATGGCCCACTTCTGGAAGGTTGGCGTTATGCTCCCGGCACAAATGGCCCACTTCTGGAAGGTTGGCGTTCTGCTCCCGGCACAAATGGCCCACTTCTGGAAAAGTGGGCCATTTGTGCCGGGAACGGATTGCTCACTTTGGAAAAGTGGGCCATTTGTGCCGGGAACGGATTGCTCACTTTGGGCGGACGGCTTGCCAGCTCAGGTGGCGGTAGGCGCGGAGGACGAAGGTGCCCGCGATCGCGACCAGCGGGGCGGCGATCCACGGCCTCAGGTCCGGGGGCACGGGCCAGTCCGGGCCTCGCAGGCTGTGATGCGCCAGGCCGAACGTGGCGGGAATGGCCAGCATGCCGATGCCGAGGATCATCCCGTTGCTCGAGCTCTGCGGCGAGGCGGTCTCGGAGAACGGCAGTCGCCGACCCAGGAGGTAGGCTTCCATCGTCGCCATCAGGAAGGTCGCGGC
>JAVJTD010000321.1:0-4945 GCA_040219065.1 Planctomycetota bacterium | reverse complement strand
GTTTGCTCTTCCTATCTGTGCGCCCCGGCCCAATCTCGCTCGGTAAAGCGCTCCTCGATCGACGCGGTCTTGGGCTCGCTCTACTTGGGCACTCTGATGCATGGTGGGCTGTATTGGCCAAAAGAAAGAGCCGGACGCGTGCGCGCCCGGCTCTTCGTCTGTGCCTCGAGTGGACTCTTCGCTCAGAAGCGCTCTTCGATGACCTCCGAGAAGCCGCCACCGCCGAACGGGGTGGCCGCCGTCTCGGCTTCGGGCTGGGCGCCCGGGTAGAAGGCCTTCTGGATGCGGGCGAGCACGTCATCGAGGTGATGACGCGTCATGGCATCTTGGATACCGCGGCCGATGGCGCGACCGACGAGGTTCTCGATGGTGTGGAGCTCACCGCGGGCGAGGGCCGGCAGGTCGGACTCGGAGTCGGAGCCGAGCATGTCGACGAGCTGCTCGATGTGAGCGCGCTGGAGGTTGCGGCGATAGAGGTCGGTCTTGACCGGCACGTCGTTGAGCTCGCTCCAGATCCCGTTGCGGACGTCGGTGAAGAGCTCGGTCGGCGTGTAGACCGGCTGGTCACCGGCGCGAGCCTGGTACTCGCTCATGCGCTTGATGCGCGTGTCGTTGAACAGACCGCGCAGGACGCTCTTCTGCCCACCGAGGATGCGGTCGGCCGCGCCCGTCGGCTCGAGGCGGAAGAGAATGTCGTCGCGCGTCAGGTACTCGGGCACGGTGAACGCGTGCTCGTTGAGGAACGCGACGGCGTTCTTCTGACGCTCGGCGGACACCAGCTCGTACTGGCTGTCGCCGTCGCCGTACCACACGTTGTCGCGCACGACACCGCCGACGACGCTGACGACGTGACCCAGCTCGCGGGCCCTCTGGCCGACCAGCTCGCCATACATGTTCTCGAGCAAGGAATAGTCCTCGCCCTTCTTGCTCGTCGCTTCGACCAGATAACCGGCCACGCGCTCGAGGTTCTTCAAGCCGAGGGTCGTCGCGGCGACCGGATCGGAACCGAGGTCTTCGGTCTGCTGGGTCGGATCCTCGCCCGGGTTCGGATTGCCGAAGCGCAGCATGGGATTGTCGCGTTGACGCGCGACGATCTGCGCGAGCTGCTCCTGCTCCTTCTCCGCGTCGAATTGGGAGTAGCCCCACTCGGTCACGAAGAAGTCGTAGGGCCCGATCTTGGGGATCAGGGTGGCGCCGTCACCCGGCTGGGCGACGTAGTTGAAGCGGCCGTAGTCCATGATCGAGGCTTCGGTGCCGTGCTTGGCGGTGAACTCGGGATCACGGAGCTGCTCGACGGTGAAGGACGAGCTCGCCTTCATGTTGTGCGGGAAGCCGAGGGAGTGACCGACTTCGTGGGCGACCACATACGCGAGCAGCTCGCCGAGGAGCTCCTCGGGTAGCGGCAATTGCTGAGCGCGCTCGTCGCTCGGCGACGCTTGGACGAAGTACCAGTCGCGGCAGAGCTTCAGGACGTTGTGGTAGAAGATGATGTCCGCTTCGAGGATCTCGCCGGTGCGCGGGTCATGGACGTGGGGGCCCATGGCGTTCTCGGTCGTCGACGGCAGCCAACGGATCGAGGAGATGCGGGCATCTTCGGCGTCCCAATTCGGATCCTCGCGCTCGGATGGCGCGTTCTTGCCGATGATGGCGTTCTTGAAGCCGGCCTTCTCGAAGGCGGGCTGCCACATCTCGACGCCCTGGATCATGTAGGGGCGCCACTTGTCCGGCACTCCGCGTCCGATGTAGAAGACGATCGGCTTGACCGGCTCGGACACCTCGGCCTCGGGATCCTTCTTCTCGAGGCGCCAGCGCGTGATGTAACGCTTCTCCTCGACCTCTTGCTCTTCGGTGCCGTAGTCCTCGAAGCCGACGGTGAAGAAGCCCACGCGCGAGTCGAACTCGCGGGGCGCCATCGGGTTCTCGGGGAGCAGCACCATGCTGTGATGCAGCTCGACCGTCACACCGCTCTGGCTCGGATCGACGCGCGGGCCGCCGCGGCGACGCGGACCCGGCTGATTGCCGCGGTCTTGCCCGGCCGACACGCGGTAGGTCGCGAGCACGCTGACGTTGATGTTCTCGGGGAAGACCTTGGTGTTCTCGATGAAGGTCCGGCTCGAATCCATGCCCGAGGCGTTGCTGAGTCGACGGCCCGGGCTGAACTCGGAGACATCGCTGGTAAAGAGGTCGGTGACCTCGATGACCGGCGCCTGATCCTTGCCCCACGCCTGGATCGAGAACGCCTTGATGATCGGCGCGACCGAGGTCGCTTCGACGGCGTTCTTGATCGAATCGTCGGTCTCAGCGCGGATCGTATACTTCACGTCGCGCAGGAGGATCTTCTCGTCGCGCTTCTCCCAGCGGACGACGCGATCGCCGAGGCCGGTGCCACCGTAGCCGAAGCCGGCCTGGGTGCGGGCGAGCTGCGTCACCCAGAGCATGTCCTTCTCGAGGGCCGCCGGTGGGATCTCGTAGAAGATCTTCCCGTCCTGACGGTGCACGGTGAAGAGGCCCTTCTGGGTCTGGGCGTCTTCTTTGATGATCTCGTCGTACGGCTTGATCGAGCTGCCGTCTTTGTCTTCCGACCCGGCACCCGGAGAGCCTTCGGCTCCGCGGCGTCCGCCACCGCGGCGCTGCGCGAAGACGGGCTCGGCGACGAGGGCCAGGGCCAGAATCATCAGGGCGATGTTTCGGCGCTTCATGGATTCTCCTCTGCTGGACTCGCTTGGAATGAGGGGACCTACCGGGGGGATTCGGCGGTGTTCTCGGAGGCGGGGGCGCCGGCGCCCGAGAGCGCCGGCGGTGCCACCGCTCGGGAGCGATGGCGCGAACGGGTCGGCTTACTTGCCGTCCTTCTTGATCTTCGCCATCATCTCCTTGGGAGACTCCTTGAAGGCGTCGACGCAGTCGTCACAGCAGAAGTGCACGAGCTGCAACTGGTAGATGGCGAACTTGCCCGACTCGACGTCGTGGCCGGATCCAGGGCACTTCTCGTTGCCCAGGTCCTTGACCTTCGGCATGGTCGCTTTGGCGACGAACAGCTTGGGATCCTTGCCGAAGCTCTTCTCGCAATTGCCGCAGCACAAGGAGACCTCGTGGCCCTGCCACTTGACGAGCTTGGCCTTGTCGTCCTTGATCGGCTGGCCGCTCATCGGGCACTTCTTGTTGCCGACCTTCTTGGCGACCGGGTAGGCCTTGGCGAGGAAGGCAGCCGGATCGGCCTTGCCCTTGCCCGCGCAGTTGTCGCAGCAGAAGTAGACGCGCTCGCCGTCCTTCTCCGCGAAGGAACCGGCCTTGACCGGGTTGCCGCTGATCGGGCACTTGTCGTTGCCCAGCGTGGGAACCTGGACCTCGTTGAGCGAGAGGGACTTGGTCGAAGCCTTCTCGAGCTTGCCGGCCTTCTTCTCGGCATCCTGCGCCGAGAGAGGCAAGGCGAGCAGCACGAGGGCCGCGAAGAGCATCGTCAGAGATTTCGTCATGGTCATGGAGAGAATTCCTCCCAGGGAGGCCGGTCTTCCGACTCGGGGAGCGGGAGCCGACCTCGATGTGTGTTGTTTTCTTGGCCCGGACCGCAGATTCTAACAGCCGGTGCCCCGAGGATCTACGAGCCGAAACCGCTGCCCGAGAGCAGCATTCGATCGACGATCCGGCGCCGAGGTCGCCCCAGCCGGCGATGAGGCTAGGCACCTCGAGACACTTCGACGCCGGGCCCAACGTCGATTCCCAGGAACCGTATCAGGCGCATGAACAAGCACACCCGAATCGTCGCGGCGATCGCCGTGTTCCTGCTCGTCGCGGTCGCTCCGACCTTCGGTCAAGGGGGCCAGCTCTTCGATCGCGTCGCGCAAACGCTCGAGAGGCGCTACTTCGACAAGGAGTATCGTGCCGAGGTCTTGCCGGCCCTGACGGCCGCCTTCCGGCCGATCGCTCTGGAGACGAAGTCGCTGGAGGACGAGCGGCTAGTCGTACACACCTATCTCTCCCGCATCCCGGCCACTCACCTCGCCCTTTACTCCTCTCAGACCTACGCCGGGCTGATGCGGGAGCTGACCAGCCGGGAGACCCCGCAGGTCGGGTTCGGGGTCGTCCGGCTGGACGGCAAGCACTACGTCGCCTCGGTCTTCGAAGGGGGACCGGCCGAGCTCGCCGGGCTCCGCCGCGGCGATCGATTGCTGAGCCTCGATGGGGAGTCCCTCTTCGAGAGCCCTCGACTGGACTGGCGATCGGACGATGCCTTCCTGCCAGATCCGCCTGTCCATGCCGTGCTCGGCGAGGAGACCGCCACGTTGATCGTCGAGCGTCAGCCGGGCGAGCTCCTGGAGATCGTGATCGAGCCCGAGCCCTACTCGGCCTGGGAAGCTGCCAAGGCGAGCGTTCGCGTGGAAGAGGTGGACGGCGAGCGGATCGGGTACGTGCACTTCTGGCTGGTCCACATGAGTGGGCCGGGTGCCCTGCTCGAGAAGCTGTTCGAGGGACCCTTCGCCGACTGCTCGGCGCTGGTCCTCGATCTGCGCGGCCGAGGCGGAAACGCCGCCGAGGTGGATCGCATCCTCTCGGCACTCCAGAAGAAGTGGCGGCGTCCGACCATCGCTTTGATCGATCGCGGCACTCGCTCCGCCAAGGAGGTCCTCGCCTACGAGTTCAAGGAGCGCGAGCTCGGCTGGCTGCTCGGAGAGCCGACGGCGGGTGCGGTCATTCCCGCCACCTTCGAGGACGTGGGGTCCGGCGCGGTGCTGATGTTCCCCAGCTTCATCCTCGGCAAGTACACGCAGATCCTCGAGCACCATCCAGTCGAGCCCCACATCGTCGTCGAGGACGACCTCCCCTACGCGAACGGCAAGGACCCGATCGCGGACGCAGGATTCGAAGCCGCAGTCCAGGCGGCGAAAGGCAAGAACCCGGCGGAGGGGAGGTAAGGGAGGTGCCTTGGTGCTGTGGTGCCTTGGTG
>JAVJTD010000167.1:0-1909 GCA_040219065.1 Planctomycetota bacterium | reverse complement strand
CTGGGAGGCCGGCCGCTGTTCGGTTGAGAGGCGCCAACCACAGCCCGCGCGACCGAAACGGGAGGAGGCCTTGGAGCTGGCAGCCGCGCTCTCTCGACGGTGCTGACCATCGAGCCGGGAGGTGCCGAGCAAGGGACCGCTTCAAACAGAGCCCGCGCGACCGAAACGGAAAAGGATCATCGAGCTGGCAGCCTGCTTTCTCGACGGTGCTGACCATCGAGCCGGGAGGCACCGAGCAAGGGGCCGCTTCAAACAGAGCCCGCGCGACCGAAACGGAAAAGGATCATCGAGCTGGCAGCCTGCTCTCTCGACGGTGCTGACCATCGAGCCGGGAGGTACCGAGCAAGGGACCGTTCCGAGATCGCCGAACGGCGAGACCCTGTGTATTGGCGCGCTCCCAGCCCAAGCTCGCTCAATCAAGCTCTCACCGAAAGGCCCGGTCTGTGGCTCGCTCGACTCGGGCACTCCAATGGGTGTCCCGAAAGTGCCGCGTGCGCCCGATCACTTGATCATCCGATCACTTGATCACTACCGCTCACCGTCGCAGCAGCTCTTCGAGCTCGTCGACCAGGAGATCGGGCTCGAGGTCTTCGATGAGTCGCTCGTAGCGTTGGTAGACCTGTGCGGACGCTTTCGGGTCCAGTCTGCCGGTCAGCGGCAGCTCCAGCTCGCGCCGCAACGACGTCGGAGCCAGCCTTCCCAAGAGGCGTTGGCTCCACTCGAGGAGCACCTTTTGCCGGACGGTCGAGTCGCCGTGGGTCGAGGTCTTGAGCGACTCGAACACCTCGTGCAGCGCTTGCCAATCCTCGGGAGTGCCTCGCTCGAGGGCTTTGGTCGTGGCCGGGATCAGCCTCGGTCGCTCAGGGCTCTCGAGCTCGAGCGCGAAGTCTTGCAGCTTCCTCACTAGCAACACGAGGTCGCGGTCGAACTTGGGACGCGCCGAGGCAAGACACCGGCCAGCGCTGAGGACCTCGGCCAGCTCGTTGCGCAAGAGATCAGCCGCCGGCTCGGGCTCTCCCATCGCTTTCACGCGCTCGAGCGAGAAGGCGGTCTCGGCTTCTAGCGGGTCGTCGAGCTCCTCGTCGCCGCCAGGCTCTGCCAGGAACCGGGTCTGGAGCTCGGGTGTCACCGAGTCTTCCATCGGATCGCTGTCTTCGCGACCGAGCAGCTTGGCGAGGTGGTCCTCGGACTCTTGGCGAATGCGCTCGGCGGCGTCCAGGCGAGCTTCGAGCTCGCGGATCCGCTCGAAGAGGAACCGATTCTCCTTCCTCAGTCGTGCGGACTCTTCAACGGAGGGGGTCTCCTTCGTGATCCGCCCCAGCTCGTCCCGGAGCTCGCGGTTCTCCTGCTCCAGGCGCGCCACCTTCTCGCTGCCAGCGGTCACCGGGTGGGCGGGCAGGAACACCGTGGCCGACTCGAGCGTCTCGTCGTCGGGAGCGGGATACTCCTCGGGGGCATGCACGCACAGGAAGTATCGCTCGGCGCCACCGACGCAGAGCTTCTCATTCGGCTCGAGGATCGCGGACTGAACGCGGCGACCGCCCGACCAGACACCGTTGGTGCTTCCGAGGTCTTCGAGAACGAGCCGCCAGACGATGCGAGCATGGCGGCGAGAGATCCGGGCATCGTCGATGACGAGATCACAGGTCTCGTCCCGGCCGATGACGAGCTCGGGTCCCGTCATCTCGACGATGCGCTCCTCGGGAAACGGACCGGTGAAGACAAGCTGGGTCATCGCGGGAAACTCACCAGGTGGGGGACACCGCAGGCCCTTTCTGGGCCGCGATCGAGTCTCGGGATCGGCACACGAACTACGGGCAGGGGACTAACGTCGCCGATCGATTCAGCCCGCCATGATAGGCAACGGCGGGTGATTCTCACACTCGCTTTTCGGTGAGCCGCGCGCCTT
>JAVJTD010000163.1:0-4475 GCA_040219065.1 Planctomycetota bacterium | reverse complement strand
ACGGCGTCCTCTGAATGGCCCCTTGCTCGGCACCTTCTGACTCGATGGTCGGCAACGTCGAAGAAGCGCCTTCCAGATCGAGGACACCTCCCCGTTTCGGTCGCGCGGGCTCTGGCTTCTTGGCCGCTTGCATCATGCCAGCCGCTCCCCCGGCGCGGCCGGGTCGATAGAAGTGCCCAAGTCGAAGCGAGATAAGGACCGTGTCTGTCGGTGAGAGCTTGCACGAGCGAGCTTGGGCCGGGGCGCACCGGGCCGACACGACGGCGTCCTCCGAATGGCCCCTTGCTCGGCACCTTCTGGCTCGATGGTCGGCAACGTCGAGGAAGCGCCTTCCAGCTCGAGGACACCTCCCCGTTTCGGTCGCGCGGGCTCTGGCTTCTTGGCCGCTTGCTTCATGCCAGCCGACTTCGAATCTCCCCCGGATACTCGGGGAAGTAGCTCTCGATCACCGGTAGCTCGAAGCGGCTGAGGATCGACTCCTTCGGCTCTCGCTCGAGCAGGAACTCGAACGACTTCTCGAGGAGCGTCTCGGCGTCTTGGCCTTCGCCGTATCGCTCGAGCGACTCGGGCGTCACTCGCACCAGATGCGTGGACGTTCCGCCCTCGTCCTGGACGCTGACGAGGAACTCGTCAGAGCTCTGCGCGGTCACGAAGATCTCGGCCATGATCTGGCTCCTCGAACGTCTCCGGCTCTTCCTCGGACACGAAGGGGAGAGGGTAGGGACGTGGACACCGCGAGTCAATCGTGGGGCGTATCCGGTGGCCGGGGCACCTGGACACCGGTCCCCGTCCTGTGCGAGCCTGTCCGCTCTCTCGACCCCCTCAAGGAGTTGCCCGATGACCCACCGCGCACTGATCGCGATCGCCTTGCTTCTGCTCGCCGCGTCTCCAGCCGTCTCTCAGGACGATGCGTCCGAGGCGATCGTCGTGAAGGACATCCTCGTCATCGGCGGCGTCGTGCGCAGTCAACGCTCGCCGGTCTTCGAGGATCCGATCGAGGCGGCGCTCGTGGCCGGGACGTTCACGGCACCGAAGGAAGGGGACGAGATCCCGGGCGGCCGGCAGCCTCGCGTCTGGGAGCGGATGACGTCGGACGACGGCAGCTTCGGCAGCCGAGGTCTGGGGTCCGGTTACGCGTTTGCCACGATCGAGAGCTCGCGCGAGCGTGTGATGCTGCTCGAGGCGCGTGGTCATCGGCATCTGTATCTCAACGGCGAGCCGCGAGGCGGCGACGTCTACAACCTGGGACTCACGCGTTGGCCGGTGCTCCTGAGGCGTGGAGTGAACGAGCTGCTCATTCGAGGCGGACGCGGCAATCTGCAGGTGCGCTTCGTGCCGCCACCGGCGCCGGTCTTCCTCGAGCCGCTCGATGCGTTGCTTCCTCAGATCATTCGCGGAGAGACGGAGCCGGCTTGGGCGTCGATCCAGGTGACCAACGCCTCGAATGCGTGGCAAGCGGACCTCCAGCTCGCCTTGAAGAATGAGGCCGGGGAGCGCGCCTTGACGATGAGGCTCCCGCCGATCGGGCCGTGCACGGCGCGCAAGATCCCGGTCCAGGTTCCCGCAGGAATTGGCGCGCTGCGGTTCGAGCTGCTCTCGGGTCGGCTCGCGATCTTGCACGAGCTGGAGCCCATCGAGCTGCCGGTCAAGGATCCCGGTGAGAAGCATGTTCGGACGTTCTTCAGCGAAGTCGATCACAGCGTGCAGGCCTACGCGGTGACGCCGGCCAAGGCCGGTGATTCGGAGCGTCCACTCGGGATCGTGCTGTCGCTCCATGGTGCTGGCGTCGATGGCCGAAACCAAGCGCATCACTACCAGCCGACGGACTGGGCCCACATCGTCTCGCCGACCAACCGCCGGCCGTTCGGCTTCGACTGGGAAGACTGGGGACGTCTCGACGCACTCGAAGCCCTCGCCGATGCGCGGCAGCGATTCGGCGCGGATCCGGCCACCACGGCGCTGACGGGCCACTCGATGGGCGGACACGGCACGTGGCAGCTCGGTGTGCATTATCCTGGGCACTTCGCCGCTATCGGGCCGAGTGCGGGCTGGCGAGACTTCTGGTCGTACGCCGGGGCGCGTCAAAGCGGTGAGGAGGCAGGACCGGTCGAGAAGATCCTGGATCGCGCCGTGAACACTTCCAGGACGTTGCTCCTGGAGCAGAACCTCGCGGCGCGGGGCGTGTACGTGCTGCACGGCGATCGCGACGACAACGTTCCGGTGAGCCAGGCGCGATTCATGCGGGAGCGACTGGCCCAGTTCCATCCGAACTTCGCTTACTACGAGCGGCCCGGTGCCGGCCACTGGTGGGGCGATCCGTGCATGGACTGGCCGCCCCTGATGGAGTTCCTGAAACGAAACACGCCCTTGCCCGAGACGGTGGATCGGGTCGATTATCGTACCGTCAATCCTGCGGTCTCCTCAAAGCTTCATTGGGTCACGATCCTCGCCCAGGAACGCTCTTTGGACGTCAGCCGGGTGACGGCGGAGCGAAGAGCCGCGGACCGTCCTTTCGAGATCCAGACGGAGAACGTCCGGCGCTTGCAGCTCGATCTGGAGCCGGGAGCAGAGGCGAGCGTGAAGATCGACGGCGCCGAGCTCGAGGTGATCGCCGGTGACTCCGGGCGTGTGCTGCTCGAGAAGGGGACGGATGGGTGGCAGACGTCTGAGGCCTTCGACGACTCGCTCAAGGGTCCGCACCGCGCCGGTCCCTTCAAGGAGGCCTATCGCCACGGCGTGATCCTGGTCGTCGGTACCGAAGGGGACGAGGACGAGAATGCCTGGGCTTACGCCAAGGCGCGTCACGACGCCGAGACGTTTGCCTACCGTGGCAACGGCGCGTTCCCGATCATTCTCGACGTCGATCTGGATCTGGAGGAGACTCGGGACCGCAACCTGGTGCTGTACGGAAACGCCGAGACGAACGCCGCCTGGAGTCAGGTCCTCGAGGGATGCCCGATCGAGGTGCGACGCGGCAGCGTGCGAGTCGGCGAGCGCGCCATCGACGGCGACGACCTTGCCGTCCTCATGGTGTATCCCAAGGACGGCAGTCCGGATCGCAGCGTGGGCGTGGTCGCGGGAACGGGAGACCCCGGCAGCCGGTTGACCCACCAGTTGCCCTACTTCGTCTCGGGCGTTGCCTATCCCGACTGGACGATCTTGAGCTCGGCGATGCTCGAAGAGGGCATCGATGGCGTTCGCGCCGCCGGCTTCTTCGACCACGACTGGAGTCTCGGAGATGACTACGCGATCCGAGAGCCGTAGCCACCAGAGCAGGAATGAGCCTGAGCCCATGAGAGAGTCGAGCACACCTCGATGGAGCGCCGTCGTCGTCGGCCTCGGCCGCGCCGGCCGAGCGCGCGTGCGGGAGATCGAGTCTTCCGAGCAGTTCCGCCTCACAGGTGTCGTCTCGCGTCGTGAATCGTCGGGACTGACCTTCGAGGCTGCGCTCGCGGACCGGACGAACGACGTGATCCTCGTTTGCACGGAGAATGCGCTGCATGGCGAGCAAGTGCGGAGAGCCCTGAACGCCGGCAGGCAAGTCGCCGTCGAGTTCCCCCTCTGCCTCGATCCCGGCGAAGCGAAATTGCTCTTCGCGCTGGCCGATGAGAAGCGGCAAGTCCTCCACGTCGAGCACATCGAGCTGCTGACGGCGAGCCACCGAGCGCTCCGCGAGCAACTGCGAGCGATTGGCGAGCTGCGAGGCGGCGAGCTGCGGTTTCAAGGAGGAGCCGACGGCTGGATCGCGGATCTGGCGCGCGGAGGCTTCCCTAGCTTCAGCGGCATCGCGCGCTTGCATGTTTTGTGGGACGCCTTCGGCCCGCTGAGTGCCCGATCGGCAACGCTGCAAAACTTCGATGACGGCCTGCGCTTCGAAGCCGAGCTCGTCACCGAGCGAGGAGCCACCATCACATGGAGCGAGGAGCGTCGCGCCGGCCTGTCCCGCGGCAAGCACTTCCGTTTCGAAGGTACCGATGGCGTTCTCACGAGCGACGACCTCGAAGCCGAATCCCACACAGGCGGCCCGTCCCTCTTCGCCCTCGACCTCGAGATCATTGCAGGGCGTCTCGAAGGGCAGCCCGAAGCGCCGGGTGAGCGGGAGAGGATCTTGGGTGCGCTCCGCGTCGCCGCCGACTGCCAGACGTTGGCGGGAGTGCCCGAGGAGTGACTTCAGTCCAGTCCTTTGATCTGAAACATGCCACATTCGGACCGCCGGCTTCAGGGTCTGTCCAAAAAGTTCAATCTTCGCGGTGGGCAGTCTGGCGGACTCGGTGTGGTCGGCCGGACTCGCCGAAACGGCCCTTCGAAGGATTCGGGCCGTTTCGGCGAGTCCGGCCGACCACACCGAGTCCGCCAGACTGCCCACCGCGAAGATTGAACTTTTTGGACAGACCCTGAAGCCGGCGGTCCGAACGACGACGTGACTAGTTTCAAGTCAGCCGCGCCCCCCCCCCCCGGCGGACCGGCGGAGCATA
>JAVJTD010000161.1:0-5782 GCA_040219065.1 Planctomycetota bacterium | reverse complement strand
GGAAGCGGGTGTCTCGGGCTTTCGGCATGTGAACGGCTCCTTCGGCCAGAAGCTGATGCCCGAGACGATGGGCTCGGGTGTCGGGCTCGCCGATCTCGACGGCGACGGTGCGCTCGACATCGTCGCTCTGAGTGGTCGACGAGCCCGACACCCGAGCCCATCGTCTCGGGCATCAGCTTCTGGCCGAAGGAGCCGTTCACATGCCGAAAGCCCGAGACACCCGCTTCCTCCGTCACGTCCCGAAACGGGACGGCCGCGACGGTGACCGGAGCCTTCGGCTTCGGCTCGGAATCGCGGGGTGCCTCGCCGCAGCCGGCGAGGGCCACGACGAGCGAGAGCCAAGGCAAGGCGGACCGAGTCATGGACGACCTCGAAGAAGCCAACCTCTCACGAGTGGAACGACCCGTGAGAGGACGCGATCCGCCGTGCCGCGTCAACAAGTCATCAGCGAATGACGAGCTCGGTCGGCGTGAGGGCCCACACCGTGGAAGGCGATGCCGGGTGCAGCAGGAGCTGAAGCGGCCCTTCGAGTCGGAAGCCCAATCGGTGCGCCCAGGCGAGTACGGCGGGGTCGATGCCGGCGAGCGGGCTCTCGACGGACGCTCCCGAGAAGGCGCTGAGCGATTCGAAGAAGCTCTTGGCCTTGGGCAAGTGGGCGACGTCGATGTCGGGCTTCACGCCGACCTGCTCCCGCAAGGCGGCGAGGGCGTCGTCGAGGCCCCCGACGTGATCGACCAGGCCGAGCTCGCGAGCTTGGGCACCCGACCACACCCGGCCGCCGCCGATCGAGTCGACCTTGTCGACCGACATCCTCCGTGAGCGTGCGACGAGGCCGAGGAAGCGGTCGTAGGTGTGTCCGATGTGCTCTTCCAAAGAGGCGCGAAGCTCCTCTCCGAAGCCACGATCCGGAGCGGTCGCTGCCGCGGTCTCGTCGAGAGCGATCGTCTCGATGTGAATGCCGATGCGGTTGAGCAGCGGACCGAGGTTCATCTTCATCCCGAAGACGCCGATCGAGCCGGTGATCGTTCCCGCCTCGGCGAAGATGGGGCGACCGATGCACGTGATCCAGTAGCCGCCGGAAGCGGCGACGTTGCCCATCGAGAAGACGACGGGCTTGCGGCTGGCCAGCTCCTCGAGCGCCTCGCGGATCGCCTCGCTGGCGGTGGCCGAGCCGCCCGGCGAATCGATGCGGACGACGACGCCTCGCACGTCCCGGTCGTTCGCCACGTCGAGGATCGCCTCGACCGTCGGGCCGGAGACCATGGAGCCCGACTGGGCTTGGGTGCCATCGACGATCGAGCCATCGAGGTGCAGCACCGCCAGGTGAGCGCCCTTCGGCCCCGAGCTCCCTTCGTCCATCAGCTCGCGAAGGATGTCGAAGAGGGACTGGCTCTTCTTCTCCTTGGAAGGATCCTTCCACACCACCGCGTCGCCGATCATCTTGCCGATGCGTGCCCGATCTTCACCGTAGGGAACGAGCACGTCCACCAGGCCGCGCTTCTTCGCGTCGAGCGGACCGATCAGGCGACGCGCCTGGGCATCGCGAACGGCCTTGGCCTCGAGGCCGCGGTTCTCGGCGATGAGGCTGACGAGCGCATCGTTCATCGAGGTGACCATCGCCAGGTAGTGCTCACGCAGGTGCTGGCTCATGTGCGAGAGCGTGAAGGGCTCGACGGCGCCCTTGAACTCACCGACACGGACGACATCGGCGCGGATGCCGAGAAGGTCCATCGCATCGCGAAAGTGCATCGAGGTCATCGACAGAGACGGCAGGTCGAGCGCGCCGAAGTCGGCCATCACGATCGTGTCGCAGGCGCTCGCGACCGCGTAGTGCGGCGTGCCGGCGCCCTCGAGCCAGGCGTAGGTCGGCTTGCCCGCTGCGCGGAGCAGGCCGATGTGACGGCCGAGCTCGGTGAATTGAGCCTGGTTCAGGCCGAGCGAGGGAGAGGACAGATCGAGGAGCACGGCGTCGACCTTGGGGTCGCGGGCGATCTCAGAGAGACGCTCGCACAGATCGAAGAAGGACTTCGAAGCGCCCTGTCCCGTGAGAAGGGACATGGGGTCGAAGCCCGAGCCGGAGGGATGATCGGCATAAGAGCCTCCGATCGTGACGATCTGGACGGTCTTGGAATCGTCGTCTCCGTTGCCGGCCAGCAGGGCGGGTTGAAGGAGTAGGCACGTAAGCAGAATGGCGTGGATCTTCATCGGACAGTGGCTCCAGGAACCGCTCGTGGTCTGAGGGATGAGGGCGTTGATGTCGGTCGGCCCGACAGGGGCATCTTACGATTCGAACCGCCAGAGCTTTCGTCTCGGCTCACTTCCCCTCGCACGCGCCCGGATGTCGGTCAAGAAGTTGGAGAGGGGTCGTTGCACCGCTCCTCAGGATGTGGTATCGGTGCCTCCCTTCGAAGCCTAATCCCAAGGTCGATCGGCAGGGCACGAACCCGTGCGAGCGCCCCGTTCGATCCGCCTCAGGACAGATCCCACCCGAACCGCGGCGGCCCCAGCGATGGCGGCCGCTTCACGAAATCTTCACCCGCAGCTCACGCTCCACTCTCGAAGCGTCTGTAGGGTGCTCCGTCTTTTGAATCGAATCCGAGATATCCGTTGGAGGATGACCCAGATGATCCAGCGCCTTCTCTGCGCCGGCGCGATCGCGCTCTTCCTGAGTGCCCCCGCTCAGGCCCAGGACCCGGACTTCTTCTGGTGCGAGACCGGACCCGACCGCGTCGTCCGCCTCGCCAACGTCGACGGTGAGTCGAACGGCTTCTACGGCAATGATGCCCAGGGCATCGAAGCCGTCGCCGACTTCGTTCGCGGCTATGCGACCGCCAACTCCGCTCAGGCCATCGCGGTCGACACGAGCGGCGCCACGCCGATCTTCTACTACTACGAGCGCAGCAACCTCGACACCGGTGGCAACCCCAACGGTGAAGGGATCTACCGCGGTGTCGACACCAACCGCACCGGCCGTCTCGACTACGTCGAGGTCGCTCCGTTCTGGCCGGCCAACGGCACCGCCATGTCGAACACGCCCGAGATGGTCATCGACGGCAACAAGCTCGTCATCGCCACCGACGGCTACTCGTCCGGCATCAACGGCATCTACGCACTCGAAGACATCAACGGCAACGGCTTCATCGATCTCGGCACCGCCGAGGAGCTGCTCCTCACCGGTACCGGCTCGAGCCTCACGACCGTCGACGGTCTGACCCTCTCGGTCGACGACTTCGAGCGCATCGCCATCCAGTCCCCCGGCGTCTACCTCGCCTGGGAGACCGATGACTTCCGCATCTACCGCATGACCGACACCAACGGCTCGGGCGCCTTTGGTGACGCCAATGGCGAAGTGTCCGTCTACCTCGACCTGAACTCGGGCACCGGCGGCGTCCTGCCGGGTGGCACGACCGACCTCGACTCGATCGTCGTCGACCAGGCCTCCGGCTTCGTCTACGTCTCGGACTGGGCGGCCAACTTCCACCAGACCTACCGCATCAATGACAACGGCGACAATGTCATCGACCTCAACACCGAGATCGCCCTCTGGGCGGACTTCGAGGCGCTGACCAGCAACGCCAACCCCTTCATCGGGGACGTCACGCTGTTCAACGGCGACATCTGGGCGCTGATGAACTTCGGCTCCGCCCTCACGCTCGACATCTTCCGCTGCAACGACGGCGGCGACGGCACCGTCGACCCGGGCAGCGACTTCGTTCAGGCCTACAGCGGCCCGAGCGCGTTCATCTCGAGCACCCTCGCGGCCGTGCCGGACGGTACCTTCACCGAGCTGCGCGACCCGAAGGACCTGACCATGGGCTCCGTGCTCATCAGCGTCAACCCGGCCGTCCCGGGATCCCCGACGCCGTCGCCCGGTGAGGTCGCCACGCCGAACACCTACCCGACGCTCGTCAGCGGCAACACCTTCCAGTTCGAATTCAACTCGGACGACCAGGTCGCCAACGACCTCATGAACCTCGGCGGCTTCCCTCTCGGCTTCGTGCTGTTCGCGACCGGCACCGCGCCGTCCTTCACGCTTCCGGCCAGTGGCCTGCGCCCGGTCGGTATCCGCTTCGACAGCTTCACCAACCTGAGCGCGACCGCCCTCGCTCCGCTGCTCCAGGCCTCGGCGGCCAACCCGGTCACCCCGACCGGCACCTACTCGCTGAACCTGCCGGGCCTGCGGATCTACTACGTGGGCATCACGCGGGACGCCTCCTTCAACTGGGGCAACATCTCCCAGGTGAGCCAGTTCATCCTGAACTGAGCCGTCCGCGAGAGACCGAATCAAGAAAGCGGAGTCGCCCCCGGGCGGCTCCGCTTTTTTTGTGGGCCCTGAAACCAGAGCCCGCAGGGGTCCCTGACACGAAGCCCTTGCCGTTGGGGCGGCGAGATTCACGGCGAGGACCTCACATGTCTGGAGATGAGTAAGGGACGACGCGACATGCCCGTCAGTCAGGGCGTCGGAACGTTCCCTCTCCTTCCTCTGCGGGATCCGGTCTCGTCGTCCCTCACGAAGCCCCACTGAATCGGCGGCGAGCTCTGTGCGCGCCTGCTTGTTCCCAACCCAGCGCCAGGGACCTGTTCGGGCTCCGATCGTTTCTGGCCGGCAATCGTCGCAACGGCAAGTCCCCGGCCCAAGCTCGCTGGTGGAAGCCTCACTGGCAGACTCGGCCTTGCGCTCGTTCCGGCTCAGGCCCTCGTTGCTCGGTGTGATACGATCTCCGCAGGCTGCGAAGACCACCGGCTTGCCGACCGAGCTTGCCCGGTCGGGCTTCCTGACAGGAGAATCCCATCTCGAGTGCGTTCCCGGCGGAGCCTTCATGAAGCTCATCTCGACATTGCTGCTGTTCCTTCTGTTCAGCCTCGTAGTGCCAGTCCAAAGGAATGCCGTCGCGCAAGAATCCGACGTGGGTGCTTGGTTCGCGTTCGCTGGCCAAGGATCGCTCGGAGAGCCCGACACGCGGTGGCGGTGGTGGCTCGATGCCCATGCGCGGTTCTTCGAAGAGTCTGATGGCTTCGAGACCAGCATCCTTCGCCCGGGAGCCGGGTATCGAGTCACCGACCAAGTAACGACCTGGCTCGGCTACGCCTGGATCTACAACGACACCCGGAATGGCTCCTTCGACGAGCACCGCATTTGGCAGCAGCTCATCTGGAGCGACTCCTACGCGTGGGGGACACCGTTCCTCAGATCTCGCCTCGAGCAGCGCTTCGAAGAACGGGGCAGTGAGGTGGGTTGGCGCTTGCGCCAGTTCGTACGCTGGACACGGCCGATAGAGGCGGAGTCACGCTTCAACTTCCGAGCTTGGGACGAGGTGTTCATCGACCTCAACGACACGGCATGGGGGCAGAACTTCGGCTTCAGCCAGAACCGAGCATTCCTCGGATTGGGATGGAATCTCGACGATACGGGACGACACACCCTGGAGTTCGGTTACCTCAACCAATACATCCAGCGAGGTAGAGCCCGCGACTCCATGAACCACATCCTCGGCGTCACGCTGATCTGAAACTGAATCCCGCGCGACCGAAAACAGAGCCCGCGCGACCGAAACGGGAAGCGGCTTCTGAGCTGGGAGCCGCTTCCTCGACGTAGCAGGCGATCGAGCGAAGAGGTGCAGAGCAAGGGGCCATTCGGAGTGCGCAGTCGTCGCACGGCCGCCCCGGCCCAAGCTCGCTCGAGCAGAGCCCTCGCCGACCAACTCGGTCTTTGACTCGCTCGACTTGGGCACTCCAACGTGTACGTTTCACGACCTGTATGCTCCGGCGCCCCCGGCGCGGC
>JAVJTD010000160.1:0-7937 GCA_040219065.1 Planctomycetota bacterium | reverse complement strand
TGCTCTTCCGATCTCGTCAACTTGCTCGTTTTGAAAGGTGGCACTTTTAAGGTGATTGACTTTGGTGTCGTGCGGGTTGACGGGCTTCAGGTCTCGGTGGATGATCCCGAGACGGTGCCCGTAGTGAATGGCTCGGGCGATGGTCTCGATGAGAATCAGGCGATCGCGAACGTCGAGCTCCCGCGCTGCCGCGAAGTCGGTCACGGGCAATGCGCCCTCGATCAGCTCCATCCCGAAGTAGGGGAGTGTGAGCTCGGCGCCCTCGGCCGTGCTCAGCGTGTGCATTCCTGCCGAGTAGATCCGAGCGATGTTCGGGTGATCGAGCCTGGCGAGGATGCGAATCTCCTGCTCGAAGCGCCAGCGCGACGAATCGGCGTCCAACCCGGCGCCGAGAACCTTGAGCGCGACGGCGCGATTCGGGCTCCGCTGCCGGGCTCGGTACACGCGGCTCATCCCACCGCGAGCGATCGGCGCCTCGATGCGGAAGGGACCCAGTCGTGTGCCACCCGGCAAGTCACCAGCGTGGTCCGAAGCTCCCGCTACCATCCAGAGTGGGTCGTCGAAGAGAGCGTCGGGCTGCTCGGCTTCCTCGAGCAGCGACTGCACCTCTCGGCGGAGCGCCTCGTCGTCACCGCACTGCTCCGCCAAGAAGCCGGCGCGCTCGTCCTGTGGACGGTCGAAGGCCGCGAGGAACAGCTCGCGCACGCGCTCCCAGGGCGTCGTCATGTCGTCGTCTCCGTGCCACCTTGGAGGTCGCGGCGAAGCCAGCCGCGGGCGAGGGCCCACAGTCCGGCCGCAGTTCGCTCCGATGTGCCGAGCGCCGCGGCGGTCTCGGGGACGGTCAAGCCACCGAAGCAGCGCAGCTCGACGACCCGCACCAGGCGCTCGTCCACCTGTCCCATACGATCCAAGGATTCATGCAGCGCCAAGATGTCGTGTGCTCGTCGATCCTCGCCGCGGCCCTCCAGCCCGTGGAGCACGACGGTCCAGGACTTGTCTTCGCGTCGGGACCGGGCTCGTCGGCGAGCATGATCGACGAGGATGCGGCGCACCAAGGTCGAGGCAAACGAGAAGAATGCGGCGCGATCTTCGAGAGGCAAGTTCCGCTGCGCCCGGAGGCGCAGATAGACCTCGTGCACCAAGGCCGTCGGCTGCAACGTATGGTTCGCGCGCTCACTGCGCAAGGCACCGCTCGCGAGCTGACGCAGCTCATCGTAGAGGGTGGCCAGCCAGCGATCGAGATCGGGGGAAGTCGGCGTTTCGGGTCGGTTCATTCGGCTCGAGGCTTCGTCAGTGCGGGAGGAACCAGCTTAACCAGGTCGCTCGGGTTCGGGGGCACTGACTTCAGGGGAAAAAATGTCTGCATGGTTCGCGGCGCTCGTTCGCGACGTCTGCTGTCGAGTGCCGAGGCCATCCGGTCCGGCTCCCTCATCGCCCCACCCACCTCGAAGTCGCAGCTCCTCCGCGGCGCAGCTTCGAGCCCAAGAGGAGAGACTCATGTCGAAGTCGATCATCGGCGCCGTGCTCGCCATCCTCCTGTGCAGCTTGGCAGCCGTTCAGGCTCAGCCGGTCTACCGCGCGAGCCAGAGCTCGGATGGAGATCCCGGCATTTCCTACAGTCAGCTTCCTTCCATCTCCGGCGACGGGCGCTACGTCGCCTTTCGAAGCTTGGCGTGGAACCTCGTGCCGGGCGACACCAACGACAACTGGGACATCTTCGTCCACGATCGCGTGACCCGAGAGACGGTGCTCGTCAGCAAGAGCTCGACCGGTGAGCAGGCGAATGGCGAGAGCAGCAACCCGGTGATGTCGGCGGATGGGCGGTTCGTCGCCTTCGATAGCTGGGCCACCAACCTCATCGCCAACGACTGGAACTTCGTGCGCGATATCTTTCTGCACGACCGCGATCCCGATCAGAACGGCATCTTCGACGAGCCGGGCACGACGACGGTACGCATCACGCGCTCGGGTGGCTTCACCGAGACGAACAAGGACTCTTGGGAGCCCTGCCTCTCGGCCGATGGTCGCTACGTCGGCTTCTTGAGCATCGCGAACAACATCGTCTTGGGAGACACCGAGGGCCAGGTCGACGCGTTCTGGGTCGACACCGCGCTGGACGAGGTGAAGCGCCTGAGCGTCGCGGCGGACGGCACGGGTGGCAACAGCCGTGTCAACGGCATCGCGATCTCCGACGACGGCCAAGTGGTCGCGTTCTCGACCCCTTCCAACAACCTCGTGCCGGGCGACAACAACGCCTTCCAGGACGTGTTCGTCAGCGACGTCGCGACCGGTCAGCTCACGCTCGTCTCGAGAGACCATCTCGGCAATCCCGGCTCGCGGGCCGAGGCGCACGTCGCCATCTCGGGCGATGGGCGTTACGTCGGCTTCGAGACGGCCACGGCGCTTCAAGTCGACGACACGAACGGCGTCGGAGACGTATTCGTCTACGATCGCGTGCAGGACACCTCACGCCGGGTGAGCATCTTCGCCGACGGCTCCGAGTCCGTCCAGGAATCCCAGCTTTGCACGCTGAGCATCGACGGTCGCTACGTCGGACTCCGGTCGCTGGAAGACTTCGATCCGATCGGTGTCGGCTTTCAGAACAACATCTTTCGCCATGACCGCGATGTCGATGGCAATGGTGTCTTCGACGAGCCAGGCGGAATCGAGACTCGTGTCATGAGCATGACCTGGGACAGCCAATACGGTCATCCCCACTGCAACAATGGCGTGCTCTCGCGCGATGGACGTTTCGCGGCGTTCACGAGCGTTGGCTTCAACCTGCTCCCCGACGACGACTTTACCATCGATGACACCTACCTCCGCGACGCGATCCGCCTCGAGCTCGATGGCACGCCCGCAGCCGGGAATCCGGTCCACTTCGAGGTGAGCGGGGCCACCGGAGAGGCCGGGAACCTCGCGCTCGTGTTGCTCTCGTGCACCGGCATCGACGCGTTCGCACTGCCCAACGGCGGCGAGACGCTCTACTTGACGCCTGATAGCTGCACGAGCCTCGCGCTGTCCGCCGGCTTCCTGTTCCAAGGAGTCGTCGACGCGGGTGGCCTCGCGAACACGCCTACCGTCGCGTTCCCGTCCATCACGCCGGGCCTCACCATCCATGCGGCCGCAATCACCATCAACGCGCCCGACTTCGAGTCCCTCACCAGCCCCATCACGTTCCAATCCCAATGAGGTGACGGCGGCATGACCTTGCGAGAGACCGGCATCCCGCGGCAACGGACGGTCTCTCGCGGCTAGGCGTCAGTCGGATCCCCGGAGGTCGAAGTCCAGTACGCGAAGCGCGCTGGACGAGGCCTCCAGGTCGCTCGGATACTCCTGGATGTACACCGAGAGCACATCGGGCGTGCGCGTGCGGTCGACCTGCGGCTGGCCCGTGAAAGGACCGGGAACCATTCGGACGCGATGCCAGTTCGACCACTGCTCTGCCGCATCGGCCGCAAAGACGACCAGATCGCGCTGGTCGGGGAAGTAGCGGTCTCCGGTGAAGACGAGCGTCGCGCGATCTTTCGGCCCGATCACGAGCTGCGGACGCGTGCCACACTCGGGCAGCGGATTCACGTTCCAGGTCCCGTCCTCGCCGCGCCAGTAGTGATGGTACCGGCTCTTCTTGCGGCTCTGCGCCCAATCGATCTGCGATGGCTCTTCGGAAGGCAGATGCAGCGCGACGATGTGCAGGCGTCCGGAACCATCGACGGCTTGCGTGGTGGAGTTGGTCAGGCCGCGGTACATGTCGATGCGCGCAAAGCGGACGCCTTGGCTGTCGATGGAGAGAGGGGCTCGATCGAGCGTGGCGACGGACCCGAGGCTTCCGAGCCAGCTCCGTCCCTCATCATCGCTGAACACGTGATGCAGGTCGTGGTTGGTCATCGGGTCTCCCGTCTCTCGCCAGCACCAGCTCAGGTGAAGCCGGCCATCGGGTCCGTAGGTGAAGCCATTCAGATACGCGCAGCGAGACGTGCTCCCGGCGTAGTCGCCCTTGGACGAGATCAGCATCCGGTGGGGACCCCAACCCGAAGCGGTGTCATAGTCGACCCAGTACCAGTCGCCGCCACCACTGGCGCCCAGCCGG
This sequence comes from Planctomycetota bacterium, assembly GCA_040219065.1. GTDB lineage: Bacteria > Planctomycetota > OFTM77 > OFTM77 > OFTM77 > OFTM77. The sequence continues at coordinate 3,847 of JAVJTD010000160.1, read as the reverse complement.
AAGCACATCTGGAGACCACCGCTGGGGCTCTGGATGAACCGAGGATAGGTGAGACGTCGAATCGGCTCGTCAGGGCGCAACTGATCGACGACCGGACCGAAGAGCTCACGAGTCCATGCGTGGGACTCCGGCTCGGTGGCAGCGCCCGTCTTCGAGACGCGGTAGTGCAGCGGCGAGTTGTGGTGATCGAAGGCGAGGTGGATCGTGCCGTCGTCGGGGCAGATGCCCACCACCGTGACGTTGTGCGTGTCGTCGGAGCGGATTCGGTAGTCGTCGAAGCGGATCACCTCCCAGGAGGAAGTCGGCAGCTCGCGCCTTCCGACACACAGTCGTCGCTCCGAGTCCCACCAAGTCGCGTATTGGTGTCCCAAGTGGCTGATCAGCGCTGGCTGCTGGAAGGCCATTCCGTTGACGGTCGTGTTCCACCGCGCGCCAGGAAGGTGTAGAGCGGACGCATCGAGGACGGAGTCGCTCGAGAGCGTCACGGAGTCTGCTTGGCTCAGAGCGAGGGGGGGCGAGAGCAAAGTGGCGAGGAGGGTGAGGGAGGCGGCGGTCATGAGACGGGACATTGAGGACCTTCACGGTTGTGGGGAAGCCGGGCCGAGGGCCGAGTCGCAACGCTAAGCTCCCAAGGTGCCATCGTCAACGAGGCCAAGACTCACGTGTCTCGTCGCATCCGTGTCGATGCTCGCGGTGTCGTGATACTTTGTGGCCGCGGAATGAACCGGACGAACGGAGTGGAGCGATGGTGGACCTGCGGCACGACCCTGCCTGCTGGCGAAGCGCGGAGCTGCGGAATGAGGAGTGGCTGTTCTCGCTTCCCGATGTCGAGCGAGACGAGATCTGGACCGCGGTCGAGCAGAGCATCGCCCGGGGCGACTCGCTCGAGGAGATCGACTCGGCGCACTTCGAGCTTCCGGCGCTCGGCTCTCGCCTGGAGAGCGTCAAGCAGGTGTTGATGCACGGGCGAGGCTTCGCGGTGCTGCGCGGGCTCGATCTCGAGGGCCGCTCTCGCGACGAGGTGATCCGAGCCTTCTTCGGCATCGGCTCCTACCTCGGCACGCCTCGCCCTCAGAACGCGCGCGGGCACTGGCTAGGTCACGTGTACGACCTCGGCGAGGATGCGAGTGATCCAGCCACGCGAATCTACCGGACGTCGGCGCGTCAGCGCTTCCACGTCGACTCGTGCGATATCGTCGGCCTGCTCTGCCTGCGGAAGTCACTCAGCGGCGGGCAATCCCTCTTGTGCTCGTCACTGGCGATCGTCGAGGCACTCGAGACAGCTCGGCCGGACATTCTGGACGTGCTGCGAAAGCCCTTCGTCTACGACCGAAAGGGAGAGATCCCCGAAGGGAAAGGGCCCTTCTACGAGATCCCGATCGTTCACGAATGGAGCGGTGTGACCTCGGTCTACTTCGCGCGCGACTTCATCGAGTCCGCCCAGAGGCGATTCCCCGAGGTCCCGCGTCTGACGGCCGAGCAGCGCGAGGCCCTCGATGTCGTCGAGCGCTTGGCCGAGAGCCCCGAGCATTCACTGTCGCTCAGGTTCGAGCCGGGCGACATCCAGCTCGTGCACAACCATGTGATCCTCCATGCGCGCGAGGCCTATGTGGACTCAGAACGCGAGAAGCGTCATCTCCTGCGGCTGTGGCTCTCGGCGCACGAGCCGCGTCCCTTGCCGCCCGTCTTCGAGGAGCGCTACGGTCCGCTCGAAGAAGGCCGGCCCAGGGGCGGAATCGTCGTGCCTGGCATCGTCCCGAATGTGCCTCTCGAGCCGGACTAGGGCGGGCGTCTCAACGGCCTTTCTTCTTCGGGGGCGGCAGTGGCTCGTAGAAGGCAACGAGGAAGAACGTGGCGATCGGTCCGAGGAAGATCGAGAGTGCGAACCAATTGAGCCCGCCGCGATTCTTGCTCTGCGCCAGGCCGGCGTTGATCATGGCGAGCGTTCCCCAGCCGACGGCATAGTCTTGAGCGTTGTCCATGAGTGGCGTCCTCCGGTTCGTCAGGTACGATTCGCATCTCGAGCTCGCGACTACTGTGGCACAGCGCCTGTATTCTCGATCGATCCCGAGTAGGAGATTCGATCAAGCGGCGTGATCTGAAACCACTGGGAACGCGGGCGTCCCGCCCGCTTGGATCGCGGAACAGGCTCGCTGCGTCCGTAGGTTCACGGCGAGCTTGCGGCCCAAGCTCGCTCGTACGGGCGCTCACCGAGCGAGTCGGTCTTTGACTCGCTCGACTTGGGCACTCCAGCGCACTACCGGCGCGGCTACTCTGGATCCAGGAGCCGTTCGAGCCCTTCGAGAGCGATGGTGACACAGGACGGATCCACCACGAAGGAGCTCTCGAAAGAGAAGTGCGGCGAGCGGTAGGACAGCGCACTCGGCCGGTCGCGCGGGCTTTGTTTGAGCTCATGTTCCAGATCAGAACGGAAAGGGCCCAGACAGACAGAAGGGGGAGAGCCGCGAGCGTAGCGACCGGTCCTCGCCCTGTCATGGGAGGGTCCCTTCCAGTGAACGCCAGGGCGGTGGTGAAGCCCGTCTCGCGACTTGAAGAGCCTTCGAGCGAAGCGAGACTTTCCAGAGAAGGCTCGCTTCGCTTCGCAGCTCTTCAAGTCGGCGATGAAGCGAGACAATCCTCCCCGAGACTCAGCCGGCAGGGACCCTCAACGGACTCGGAGAGGACCGATCGCTCCGCTCACGGCTCACACCCCACTGCCAGGCGAGGCCCTCCTGGTTCGGAGCTCTCAGCAGCCCCCAACTCAAAAGTCCAGGAGCGCCTGCTCCTCGTTGGGGTAGACCTCGAGCAAGGTGCTGAAGCCCGAGATGTCGAAGACTTCTTGGACGGTTTCGTTGAGGTGGCAGAGCTCGAGCTCGCCGCCGATGGGGGAGAGGCGCTTGGCGGTCGATAGCAAGACCCGCAGTCCGGTACTGCGATGAAGTCCAGGTGCTCGAAATTCGCGAGGATCTTCGTCGCGCCTTGGTCCATCGGTTCGCTGATGCGCTCTTCGACCTCGGGAGTGGTGTTGGTATCCAGCTTGCCATGAAAGCGGAGAACGGCCACCCCCCGGTCTTCACCCGCCTCGATCTTCATGGGTCGTCCGCCCGTCGCTAGGAAGAAGTCCTTCGTGCCAGATCCGATTCAGTCCGAGAGCTCTTTGGGAATGTTCGAGCCGCCCTTGGATGTCGAGCGCTGAGCCAGCTTCTCCAGATCGACACCCGTCGCGTTCTTCATCGATTCCAACATAACCACAGCGCTACTGGTGAGGTTCTTGACGTGGTTCGGCAAGCCCTCGCCGTCGCCGCCATCGAGGATGGTCAGCTTGTCGACGCGCAAGTTCTCCGAGACGACGAGCGTGACCTTGTCGAGCAGCTCGGGGAGGAGCTGGACGAGGAACAGATCGTGCGTTTCGCCGTTCATCCACTGCTCGCGCATGAGCTCGATGGCCTTGGCTATGAAGCGTCCCTCCTCGAGCGTGCGAGCCGACTTGCCCTCGGCCTCGAGGATGAGCGCTTCGCGGCGAGCGCGGGCGGGCACGACGGTGTCGGCCTCTTCCCGCCAGGCATTGACCTGAGCGCGGCTCTCCTCGTACTTGACGCCCTCCTCGGCCCTGGCGATCTGTCCGGCGACGGCGGCCCGATTGGACTCGCTCTTGAGGTCGGCCGTCTCGACGCCCAGCGTATTCTCGTCCTTGATGATCATGCTGCCTGAGCACGATATCTGATGGACGGGGTGCCTGGGGTGAGCACGCTGGCTGAGGGAGAGGGGTAAGGCCCCATCACAGAGCTTGATCAGCCCTGCGATGGGGTGGTCTCCTGTTGTTTGCAACGACAATAGGAGGCTTCCC
>JAVJTD010000158.1:0-12655 GCA_040219065.1 Planctomycetota bacterium | reverse complement strand
CGTGTGCTCTTCCGATCTCGAAGAGGGCATCACCGAGGCCGGCTCGATGGCCTCGTTCCTCGCCGCCGGCACGGCCTACTCGACGCACGGGATCAACACGATCCCCTTCTTCATCTTCTACTCGATGTTCGGCTTCCAGCGCGTCGGCGACCTGATCTGGGCCGCGGCCGATGCGCGCGTGCGGGGCTTCCTGCTCGGCGCGACCGCTGGCCGCACGACCCTGAACGGCGAAGGCCTCCAGCACCAGGACGGCCACAGCCCCATCCTCGCCGCGACCGTGCCGAACCTGTGCGTCTACGATCCGGCCTTCGCCTACGAGACGGCCGTGATCATCCAGGATGGCCTGCAGCGCATGTATCGCGACCAGGAAGCGATCTTCTATTACATCACGCTCTACAACGAGGCTTACCCGATGCCCGAGATGCCGGTCGGCGTCGAGGAGGGCATCCGCCGCGGCCTGTACCGCTTCAAGAGCAAAGAGGTCGATGGCGCCAAAGCGCGGGTGCAGCTCTTCGGCAGCGGCCCGATCCTGCGCGAGGTCCTGCGGGCGCAGGAGATCCTCGGCGAGCGATTCGGTGTGGCGAGCGACGTGTGGAGTGTGCCCAGCTACAAGGAGCTCCGCCGCGACGCCCTCGATGCCGAGCGCTGGAATCGCCTGCATCCCAAGGAGGAGCAGCGCTCTTGCCACCTCTGGGACAGCCTCAAGAACGTCGAAGGCCCCTTCATCGCCTCGACCGATCACATGCGACTCGTCGCCGAGCAGATCACGCGCTGGGTGCCGGGCCGCTTCGTCCCGCTCGGTGCGGACGGCTTCGGTCGCAGCGAGACGCGCGAGTCGCTTCGCCGCTTCTTCGAGATCGACGGCGAGTGCGTGACGATCGCGGCGCTGGAAGCGTTGGCCGATGACGGCGTCCTCGATCACGGTGTCGTCGCCAAGGCGATCGCCGAGCTCGACGTCGATTCCGAAAAGCGCAACCCGATGCGTTCCTGAGTTGAGATCGGAGCCCAAACCAGAGCCCGGGCGGCCGAGACGGCAAGACGCGACCGAGTTGGAAGCGGCTTCCTCGACGGCGCCGGCGATCGAATTGAGAGGCGCCGAGCAAGGGGCCCTGCGGAGCGCGCTGGATTGTCAGATCGGTGCGCCATCGGCCCAAGCTCGCTCGGGAGAGCTCTCACCGACCGACTCGATCCTTGGCTCGCTCGATTTGGGCACTCCAACGGTCTCGGGCTCGTTTCACAACTTGCATGCTCCGCCGGCCCGCCGGCGGAGGCGCCACTGATCAAAGGGAGATCTTCGGAGCCATGGGGATGGGACACGAGGGTAATCCGCTGCTCGCAGGGAGCGAGCTGCCGCCATTCGACGAGATTCGCGCCGAGCACGTCGAGCCTGCCATGCGTCCTGTGCTGGCCGAGATGAGCGACGGGCTGACGAAGCTCGAAGCCGACGTGCAGCCCGAGTGGGACGCGCTCGTGATTCCCTTGGCCGAGATCACGGATCGGTTGGAGAAGACGTGGGGCGCCATCGGGCATCTCCTGGCCGTGAAGAATTCCGACGACCTCCGCGCGGCCTACGAGAAGATCGAGCCCGACGTCGTACGATTGAACACGAGGCTCTCCCAGAGCAAGCCGCTCTATGAGGCATTCTGCGCCATGCAGGAGTCCGAAGGAGGCTCGCTGCCGAAGGCGAGGCGCCGAATCGTCGAGGCGGCGATCCGCGATGCCGAGCTGAGTGGCGTCGGCTTGGAAGGGGAGCCGAAGGAGCGCTTCGAGAAGAATCAGCTCGAGCTCGCCGAGCTCAGCACCAAGTTCAGCAACCACGTGCTGGATGCGACCAAGGCCTTCGCCCTCGAATTGACTTCGTAGGACGAGATCGCCGGGCTGCCGCCGAGCGCCCTGGCGCTGGCCGCGCAGTCGGCCCGAGATGCCGGTCACGAGAGCGCGACGGCGGAGGAGGGCCCCTGGCGCTTCACGCTCGACGCCCCGAGTCTGATGCCGTTCCTGATGCACGCCGAGCGGCGCGACCTTCGGGAGAGGATGTATCGGGCGCACATCACACGCGCGAGCGAGGGGCCGCTCGACAATACGCCGATCATCGAGCGCATCCTCGCGCTGCGAAAGGAGCAGGCCGGCCTGCTCGGCAAAGGCAGCTACGCCGAGGTCAGCCTGGCGAGCAAGATGGCGCCGGACGTCGCGGCCGTCGAGGCTTTGCACGAGCAGCTCCGGGCCGCGTCGTGGGACGGCGGTCAAAGGGATCATCAGGAGCTGATCGAGTTCGCTCGCTCGAAAGGTGCCGCCGAGGCCGACGAACTGCGGCACTGGGACATCGGCTTCTGGGCGGAGAGGCTCCGCGAAGAGCGATACGCCTTCCAGGAAGAAGAGCTCCGGCCCTACTTCCAATTGCCCAAGGTTCTCAGCGGGTTGTTCGCTCTGGCCGAGCGCCTCTTCGGAGTGAAGGTCGAGGCGGCCGACGGCGAGGCGCCGGTCTGGCATCCCGACGTGCGATTCTTCCGGATCCGCGATGCCGACGGCTCGCCGCTCGCCGCCTTCTATCTCGATCCTTACAGCCGTCCCGCCGAGAAGCGCGGCGGCGCTTGGATGAACGAATGTGTCAGCCGCTCGAAGCACTTCGCGCCGGATGGCAAGGACGTGCGTCTGCCGGTCGCTCACCTGGTGTGCAACCAGACGCCCCCCGTCGGTGGGCGGCCGTCCTTGATGACGTTCCGCGAGGTGGAGACGCTCTTCCACGAGTTCGGTCACGGCCTGCAGCACATGTTGACCGCGATCGACGAGGACTTCGCGTCGGGCATTCGCGGTGTCGAGTGGGACGCCGTCGAGCTGCCCAGTCAGTTCATGGAGAACTGGTGCTACCACGAGCCGACCTTGATGGGCTTGACCGAGCACGTCGACACCGGTGAGAAGCTGCCGCGGGAGCTGTTCGAGAAGATCGTCGCCGCCAAGAATTACCGCGCTGCCTCGATGATGCTCCGTCAGCTCCAGTTCGGCATGGTGGACCTCGAGCTGCACCACCGATACGTGCCCGGAGGCGACGAGTCCCCGTTGGATGTTCAACGGCGCGTCGCCTCGAAAGTGGCGGTCTTGCCGCCGCTTCCCGAAGACCGCTTCCTCTGCAGCTTCGGCCACATCTTCGCCGGCGGTTATGCGGCCGGTTACTACAGCTACAAGTGGGCGGAGGTCCTCAGCGCCGACGCGTTCTCGGCCTTCGAGGATGCGGGTCTCGAGAACGAGCAGAAGATCGCCGAGACCGGCCGCCGCTTCCGCGAGACGGTCCTGGCCCTGGGCGGCGCCGAGCACCCCCTCGAGGTCTTCAAGCAGTTCCGCGGCCGAGAGCCGTCTCCCCAAGCGCTCTTGAGGCACACCGGCCTCGCCTGACGTTTCAGCCTCCAGGAGCACGGGCGTCCCGCCCGTACTTGCGACCCGGCTGAGGCCGGGGAGTCGACCTGCGTCAAGTCCGGGGATACGAGGACCGGGATCTAGCGTGCCATTCACGCCGTTTCACATGGGCCCGGGCCTGCTCATCAAGGCTCTCCTGCAGGGCAGCTTCAGCTTGATGGTGTTCGGCTGGACACAGATCGTCATGGACCTGCAGCCACTCATCGCGATCCTGACGCGCCAGGGCAAGCTGCACGGGTTCACCCACACGTATCTCGGTGCCTCGCTGATCGCGATCTTCGCGGCCGTGACGGGTCGCATGCTGGCGACCTGGGTCCTGACGCGACTGCAGACCGCCGTGAACGTCGGCAAAGATGTCCGATGGTGGGTCGCGCTCGTCAGTGCCTTCATCGGCTCATTCACTCATGTGATCCTGGACAGCGTGATGCACCGGGACATGCAGCCATTCTTCCCGCTGTCGCCGGCGAACGATCTCCTGGGCATCGTCTCGATCGAGACCTTGCACCGCTTCTGCCTCCTGAGCGGTGTGATCGGAGCGGTACTCTTCTTCGCAGTGGATGCGCTGCTGACGCGGTATCGGAGTGCTTCCGACGAGGACTCGGATTCGTAAGAAGCGAAAGCTCATTGTCGACCACGGATGAGCAATCTGTTCCCGGCACAAATGGCCCACTTTGAAGGTGGCAGTCCGATCCCGGCACGCTGGACCCACTTCGAAGGCCCAGAGTCCGTTCTGCGAATTCCACCGCTTCGGGCAGCCGCTCGGAGCATCGCGAGCGGGCACTTGAAGGGGTGGTCTCGCGTCAGTAAACTCCGAGGAATGCTGACTCGACGTGCGAGCCTCGCCAGGCTGCTCTTGGCCTGCGCGATAGCAATCTTGCCGGGTACTGATCTGTGCCTGCGCAAAGAGGAGCCCGCGTCTTGTTGTGCCAAGAAGGGTGGCTGCTGCTGCGCGGAGGACGATCCCTCCCAGGTCGCGGTCTTCACTCCGCCTTGTGGCTGCGGCTCTGGCAACGGCAGTGAGCATTGGGAGATCCCCGGCTCACCCAATCGTTGGTTCGAGCCGACGCTGAACGAACAGATTGTTCGGCAAGACCCGGAGTCATGGGTCGGGCCGAGCGACTTGCAGCCACCCGATGTCTGTCTCGCGCCGGAAACCCCTCCGCCGCGTCACCTCGGTTGACGTTCGACAACGATCGTCCGTCTTCGATCGACGTGCTCTCACCGTAGCCACGTGACCCTTCGCGGCAGCCCTTTTTGGCGCGCTCCCTCGGTTGCGCTCGGTGGTCGAGAGCTGATCGGTCGATGCCTTCTCATCGAAGCGATCCGTCGCCTCGTTTCGCGCGAGGATCGCAGCGACCGATCGTTGGCGAGCTGAATCGTCAACCCCCTGGACCCTCAGGGCGCGAATGCTCGCGTTCGGAGACGGTCCAACTCCGCCCGTCGCGGATGGCGCTGGCTCGCCGACCGATCGGGATTTCCACGAGGTGACGGAAGCTCCCTGTTCAGAGTGCTTCCATTCTTGGAGGAGTCTCTCGATGTCACGTTCCGTACTTCTGTCCTTGGCCGTTCTACTCACCGCGGGCCTCTCGGCCCGTGCCGATCACACCAACCTCGAGATCCATCACATCGAGGGCGGCACGCTCGGCGGCAAGTTCATGGTGCACATGCATGGTGAGCCGGGTCATGATTATGCCTTCATTCCTTCCTTCACCCAGGGACCGGTCACGGTCCAGGGGTTCACGCTGAACGTCGATCTCAACCTGTTCCTGCTCTTCGCGGGCATCCCCGGGATGACCGGGACGATCCCGGCGGGCACGGGGGATCTCCACGTTCACTTCCCGCTTCCGTCCACGCCGGCCCTCGATGGCGTGAAGATCCACATGCAGGCGATCCTCTTCGACCACACCCCGGGGAAGATCGGCCAGGTCTCCAATGCGGCCTCCACCACCTTGGGGGCGAACGACACCGTGAGATCGACCGGTGCCATGGGCAACGCTCGCTCACTGGCCGCCGTCTCGGTCCTGGGTCACAAGTGGGCGCATGTCACCGGAGGTGGCAACGGATCGCTCCTGAGCCCGGCCGCTTCGGCGACTGCCGAGTACTGGGATCCGCGCAGCGAGAGCTTCTCGGCGTCCTCAGGCGACATGACCTCGGCGCGCGCGCTTCACACTTCAACTGGGCTGAGCGGTGACAAGGACGCGCTGATCGTCGGCGGCGTCGATGGCGGGCAGACTCCTCTGGCGAGTGCCGAGATCCTCACTGGTGAAGATCGGGTCTTCGCAGCGACCGGCTCGCTCCTGGTCGCTCGTTACGGGCACGCCGCTGTTCGTCTGCAGGATGGGCGCATCCTCGTGATCGGTGGTGCGAGCGCCTTCGGCTCGACCCTCGCTCAGATCGCCTCGGCTGCCGAGAACAGCACCGAGATCTACGACCCGAACACCGGCACCTTCTCCGCCGGCCCCAACCTCGCCGAGCCGCGCTTCCTGCCGACGGCGACTCTCTTGGCCGACGGGCGAGTGCTCGTCACCGGCGGTCTGTCGAACAGCGGCGGCACGCCGGCACTGAGCGCCACGGCGGAGATCTTCGATCCGAACACGGGCACCTTCGGTGTCACGATCGCCTTCGGAGCCGCGCGCTTCGCGCATCAGGCCGTCCTGCTCGCCAGTGGTGACGTCTTGATTGCGGGTGGCTGGGCCAGCGGTGCGACCAGCCCGTCCTCGACCGGTGCGTGCGAGCTCTTCGATTCGAACACCGATACGTTCGCGTCCACCGGCTCCCTGAACGCGGATCGCGCTTTCTTCGGTGCGGTGCGTCTGCCCATGAGTGGCAAGGTGCTGGTGCTCGGCGGCGGCCAAGGTGGTGTCACGGGCGCGAGCCCGACGGCGACCATCGAGCTGTTCGATCCGAACACCGGCCTGTGGACCACCTCTGCGGGTCAGCTATCCGCCGGTCGTCTCTACGCCGTCACCTCGGATCAAGGTCACGGCAAGGTGCTGGTGAGTGGTGGTGACGCCGGCACTGGCGCCATCGCGACCGCCGACACCTACTACGGCAAGTAATCTCGACCGTACTCCTCGAAGCCGCAGTTCGTCGTGCTGCGCGTCTTCATCGCCGGGGAGGCCTTGTGCCTCCCCGGCAACTTGCGCTGTTCAAGCATCGCTGGCGACGGGAGCGAAAGCCCGATCACTTGCCGAAGAAGAGCTCACCCGCTGTCTGGGGGATCCGGTTGATCCCCAGGCCACCCGCGACCAGGACCTTGCCGTGGCCCACGTCGAGCGCACCGGCGAAGGCTCGTGGGTGCGAGATCGGTTGACTCAGGGTCGTCCATGCGCCCGAGGAGTGGAGGTACTGCTCGACCTGACCGACGGGCGTCGGATTGACGAGCGATCCCGTGGCACCGCCGATCGCGATGATCGGGCCTGAGGGCAAGGCGACCAGGGAGCCGAAGCCGCGCGCTTGATTCAGGGAGCCGGTCGGCGCGAACGAATCGCTGAAGATGTTGAACAGCTCGGTCGATGCGGTGGCCGACGGGCTGTTCGGGTCTCCAGTGTAGCCGCCGGCGACCAGGACGTTGCCGTCCGGCAGCAATGCCAAGGACGCTCCAAATCGCGCCGTACCCATCGAGACCGGGGTCTCGAACTGGCCCGACCCGGGATCGTACAGCTCGGCCGTGTCCGACACGGTCGGTGTCCCGTTGCGAAGCGTGAGACCGCCCGCGACGAGGACCTTGCCGCTCGACAGCCGGATCGCCGAGGCGCCGAAGCGAGGCTCGCTCATCGTCGCGGCACCGGTGAAGTCGTCTCCGACCGGATCCCAGATCTCGGTCGAAGCGATCGCGGTGGACGCGCGACCCGTCACCGTGCCGCTGAACTGCGAGGCCCCGCCGATGATGAGGACTCGGCCGTCGGCGAGCTGCGCGCTCGTATGTCCGTACCTCGGCGTCGTCATCGCGCCTGTTGTCCGGAAGACGCTGCCGCTTGGCTGGTACACCTCGGCGCTCGAGAGCACGCCCTGTGAGCTGCTGATGCCTCCGGCGATCAAGGCTTCGTATTGAAGCGATTCACCGAGTGCCGTTTGGGTGTGGAGCGAGCGGGCGGTGTTCAAGGATGTCGTGACGTGAAAGGCCTCGGTCCTCGGATCCCAGATCTCGGCGCGGTCGCTGCCGATCGGGCTGAGCCAGGAGCCGGCGCCTCCGCCAGCGATCAGGGCGTGATGCTGATGGATCAGGGACAATCCCGAGAGCCCGTGAGGGAACTGCGTCGCGCCGGTGTCCTGTAGGCTCTGGTAGAGGCCGAGGGTGAAGTGAGCGGCGTTCGAGACTCTCTGGATTCGACTCGGATTCTGGGCGTCCAAGCGAATCGCTTGCAGGAACACCTTCTTGGTATCCCAAGCGGCCACCAGCGGGAGCGGCACATGGACGTGGGCGTCGCCGCCTGGCGAGAACGTGCCGCTCATCCCTGGGATGCTGGTCGTCAGCGGAAACCAAGAGAGGTCGACCTCGAGCTGAAACCCCTGAATCGTGACCGGACCGGTCGTCGGCGAAGCGACGAGCAGGTAGGGGGCTCCCGGGTCGCCGTGGAGGTGCACCATCAACATGCCACCGAGGGTGCCGCCCTCCAGGTGGTGGATCTCGAGGTGGTCGGCGCGTGCGGACTCTGCCAATGCGAGGGCGCAAAGCACGCCCAGGAGGAGGGGGGATCGAATGTTCATGGGGGCTCTTCCCGTTCTGACATGTTCAGGCTCTCTCGACCCCGAGTCTAATGAACCGGGAGCGTTCCATCCAATGGATGAAACTCGCGCGGAGCGTCGCCGAGAAAAAAGACTCGCCCCCGATCGCGGAGGGGGGAGCGATCGGGGGCGAGTGAGCCGGCGCTCGGGGAAGGGCGCCAGCGGTCGGGAGAGGGGATTCGGGAGGCGTTGCTGGGGGGAGTGGGGCGGTCGAGGCCGGTGAGGAGGGGGAACACAAGCGTTTCCGGCTGGTCGATCGCGGGAGGTGCGCTGAGGAATCGCACGGCGCGGACCACGAGCGAAATTGCCGGAAACTTTATTTCTGGCCGAACTTCAAGGCGTTGAGATGCAACTGGTTGCGTGAGACTCGCGAGACCCCGGCCGCCAGCCCTCGCTGGTCAGATCAGGGCCGGTTTCTCGCCTTGGTGCGTTTCAACTCGAGACGGGTCTCATCCTGAGACAGCGTTTCCCTGGGTGAGCGACCGACTCGTCGGATCCGAGTGAGTTCTCCGTGGCTTCGCGGGGAAAGGCTTGCTAGCCTGCCCACCGAGCTGCGAGTGCACGAGCGACGCCGAGGTGATCGTTCATGAGGTTGGGTCGAGACCTCGAAGCTCATGTTCTCCGGTAGGCCGGGAAAGCCTCCGAAGACGGAGATGGAATGGGTTGGGAGACCGGGCGGGTCCCGGTGGAGTGGAGCACGCGGTGCAGCGTCCTTCGTCTCGGCAGGTGACCGGGATCCTCTTGGGTTTGGCACTCGCGGTCCGCATCGCCTGCATCCTGACCTTCACGCCACACGCACGCGCGGACGACATCGAGACCGGGCAGATCGCCCGGCACATCCTGGCCGGGGAAGGCTACAGCCTGAACTACTTCGGGCCACTTCGACCGACGGCCGCGTTTCCCCCGTTCGAGACCTACCTCAACGTCGCAGTGCACGGCGTCCTCGGCTACGGCGAGGGCTCCTTCCTCGTCGTCGTCCTGATCCGATCGCTTCTGTCGGTGCTGACCGCGTGGGTCGTCTACCGCACCGTACGAATCGCCTTCGATCCGACGCTCGCGCTTTGGGCGCTGATCGTCGTGGCCTTCCACCCGGCATTCATCTTCTACTCGTCGGTCACGCCGATGCTGACCCGGCCGCCGTACTCGATGCTCGCGATCGCGGTCGTGTTGAATCGCCTCGTCCACTGGATGAAGAGCCCGTCGCGCGCGTGCCTGATCTGGTTCGGCGTCGCCTCGGGACTGGGGGCGCTCGTCCAGCCGCGGCTGATCTTCTTTGCCTGGATCGCCTTCGCCTTCGTCGAGCATCGTCGCATTCGCGCGCGGGAGGTCTCGCTGCTCGGCGGCGTTCGCCGGCTGGGAGCCGCTGTCATCATCGCGGTGCTCGTCGCCTTGCCGTGGACGATTCGCAACACCCTCACCTTCGGCGAGCTCGTCTGGCTGCGCTCCGACCAGGGAACCCTCTTCTGGATCGGCAACAACCCGGCCGCGAAGGGGGACTTCTCGGGGATCCCAGGGCCCGTGTGGCCCAGCTTCGACATCGCTCCGGCCAGGACCCTTCCCGAAGGTGTTCGACGCCGCGCGAGCGAGGCGAACGAGGTCGAGCGGGATCACCTCCTGTTCCGTGAAGGCGTGACCTTCGTCAAAGACAACCCGGGCCGCTTCGCCGAGCTCTGCTTCGCCCGGCTGCGCTTCTTCTGGTTCGGCCCGGCTCGCGACCGCGCTTCGGCGCTCCGGGAGGCGCTCGACCAGCTCTTCGCGGTTTACAGCGGCTTGCTGCTCATCGGCATCGCCATCGGTGCCTCGCTCGTGCGCGAGCGATTCGGCCGAGTCTTGCTCCTACTGCTGCTCGTCTACACCGGCCTCCACGCCGTGACGCACGCCGGCATGTATTACTACCGGATGTCGATCGAGCCGTACGCGCTGATCCTCGCGCTCGAAGGCTGCCGCCGTCTCTTCGGAAGCCGCTCGAGAATCGACACGCAGCCCGAGCCACTGCTCGAAGACGACGTGCTCCTCGACGAGGAGTCGGAGGCTTGGCCGTCACCGATCGGTCAGCCGTCTCGCTGAAGGATCGACGTCCGAATTCGGCCAGCACTCCGCCTCGCGCTGCGTACTCTCGTTGCCTCGGCGCCTGTGAGCGTCCGCGACGCGGCTGTTCGCCTTGCCCCTCGCTCGCTAGAATCGGCGCCGCCTCGTCCCCCTGCACGGGCCATGATCCTTCCCTTCGAGGAGTCGCATCGATGAGCCGAACGATCGTCCTTTCACTATTGCCGCTCTGGATCCTCAGCGCCGCGTCTCTCGGCTTCGCCGACGAGGACGTGCTTCAGCCCGAGGACGTCTTCGAGCTCGAATGGGCATCGCAGCCGACGCTCTCGCCGGATGGCGACGAGGTCGTCTTCCTGCGCAACTTCATGGACATCATGAAGGACCGCCGCCGCTCGAACCTGTGGAGAGTGGACTTCGAGGGCGGTGAGGCCCGCCCGATCACGACCGGTCTCTCGAACGTCGGCTCTCCTCTGTTCTCGCCGGACGGAACGAAGCTCCTTTACACGTCCAACGAAGAAGGTGGCAATCAGATCTGGGTCCGTTGGCTCGAGACGGGCGAGACCGCCAAGCTCACCCAGCTCCAGCAGTCGCCGTCGGGACTGTCGTGGTCGCCCGACGGGAGTTGGATCGCCTTCTCGCAGTTCGTCCCTGACGACGTGAAGCCCTTCGCGACGATGCCCAAGGCGCCGAAGGGGGCCGACTGGGCGCCTGCACCCAAGGCGATCGACGCTCTGCAATATCGCTCCGACGGCCGGGGTTATCTCGAGCAGGGGCATTCGCACGTCTTTCTGCTCTCGGCCGACGGAGGCACGCCGCGTCAGATCACGAGCGGTCCCTACGATCACGGCGGCACACTGTCCTGGATGCCCGACTCTTCGGCGATCGTGCTCTCGGCCAACCGCGATCCCGGCGGCGAGTACAACCCTCAAGAGAGCGATCTCTATCGGCTGACGCTCGCGACCCGCGAGCTGACCCGGCTCACGAATCGAAAAGGGCCCGACGGCAGTCCCACGGTCTCACCCGATGGTCGTCAAATCGCCTACCTCGGCAACGACGATCACAAGATGGGCTACCACGTGACCCGGCTGAACGTGATGAACGCCGACGGCACCGGGGCGCGGGTCTTGACCAGTGATCTCGATCGCGACGCCGCCTCGCCGACCTGGAGCCCCGACGGCAAAGGCATCTACTTCCAGTACGACGACCGCGGCGATACCAAGCTGGCCTGGGTGTCTTTGGACGGTGAGCGTCGCGATCTGGCGAATCAGCTCGGCGGCGAGTCGCTCGGGCGGCCGTACGCCGGCGGCTCGTTCAGCGTCGCAAAGGGCGGCCGCTTCGCCTTCACGAAGACCAGCCCGATGCATCCTTCGGACGTGGCCGTCGGCGGCGATGGTCCGGTGCGGCAGCTTACCGCGCTCAACGACGATCTCTTCAGGTTCCGCCGGCTAGGGGCAGTCGAGGAGATCTGGTACACCTCGTCTTTCGACGGCCGGCGCATTCAGGGCTGGTTGGTGACGCCGCCGGGATTCGACCCGGCGCAGCAGTATCCGATGATCCTCGAGATCCACGGTGGGCCGTTCGCCAACTACGGCAACCGCTTCGCCGCCGAGATCCAGCTCTTTGCCGCTGCCGGTTACGTGGTGCTGTACACGAATCCGCGCGGCAGCACGAGCTACGGCGACGAGTTCGCCAACCTGATCCACCACAACTACCCGGGTCAGGACTATGACGACTTGATGTCGGGCGTCGACGCCGTCCTCGAGCGCGGCTTCGTCGATCCCGATCGGCTCTTCGTCACCGGCGGTAGCGGCGGCGGTGTCCTGACGGCTTGGATCGTCGGCAAGACCGACCGCTTCCGCGCGGCCGTCGTCGCCAAGCCCGTGATCAACTGGATCAGCTTCTCCCTGACCGCCGACGCCTACCCGTTCTTCTACCAGTACTGGTTCCCCGGGCTCCCCTGGGACGAGCCTGAGCATTACTTCAAACGCTCACCGCTCTCCCTGGTCGGAAACGTCTCGACGCCGACGATGCTGCTGACGGGCGAGGCGGATTACCGGACGCCGATCTCGGAATCGGAGCAGTTCTATCAAGCGCTCAAGCTGCGGCAGGTCGACACCATGATGGTGCGCATCCCCGAAGCATCGCACGGCATCGCCGCTCGCCCGAGCCACCTCATCGCCAAGGTGGCCTACATCCTCGCCTGGTTCGAGAAGTACCGGGGGGAGACGATGGAAGAGCCGAGCGAAGCCGTCGTCGATCACGGCTGATGTGGAGCCACTGGGAGCGCGGGCATCCTGCCCGCTTCGGGCCGCGCAGCGGCCGAAAGCTGCTGAAAACTCGAGAGTCGAGAGTCGGACGTTCCGAGAGGCCCAAGCTCGCTCGTGAGAGCCCCGACCGACGGACTCGGTCTTCGGCTCGCTCGGCTTGGGCACTCCAACGCCCTCGAGATCGGGTTCGCACCCGGCGCGGG
>JAVJTD010000154.1:0-1913 GCA_040219065.1 Planctomycetota bacterium | reverse complement strand
CGCGCGCCCAAGCGTGCGCTCCGATGAACAGCACTCCCTGAGGGTTCTTGTGCGCGATGCCGAGCTGCTTGGCGACGCGATCATCGGCACGGTCTTCGTCTACGGCCTCACCGTCGATCGCGTCGCCAAGCAGCTCGGCATCGCGCACAAGAACCCTCAGGGAGTGCTGTTCATCGGAGCGCACGCTTGGGCGCGCGAGCTCGCGTCGGTGATCGCCGAGGCCGGCTTCGCGGTGCTCTTGATCGACAGCAACCGCTCCAACGTCAAGACGGCTCGCATGGCAGGCCTTCCCGCCTGGCGCGGCAACGTGCTCTCGGAAGACGCCGTCGAGCATCTGGATCTCTACGGAATCGGTAAGCTCCTGGCCTTGACCGCGAACGACGAGATCAACGCCCTCGCCGCTCTCCACTTTCGAGAGGTCTTCCCGAGGAACATGGTGTACCAGCCCGGCGTGGGTGACGAGTCGAGCGATCGCTTCGGGCTGCCGCGCCACCTGACGGGCCGCACCGCGTTCGGGAGAAGCTGGTCGGATCTCGCCAGCCGATTCTCGCGCGGACATAGAGGGCGCGTGACGACGCTCAGCGACACCTTCCCCTGGGAGTCCTTCAAGCTGCACTACAAGGACTCGGCCATTCCGCTGTTCCTGATCTCGGCCGGGCGACTCCGGGTGTTCACGGTCGAAGAGCCCCCTGTGCCAAAATCCGGCGACAAGGTGATCAGCTTGGCGAAGGACCCAGAAGCCCCCGAAGCCGCAGAGAAGGTCTCCAAGGCCGCGAAGTCTTCGAACGACAAGACCGACATCCCCGGCCCCAAGCCGGGCATGGGCCAGGACGAGAAGCCGCCCGAAGCAAAGAAGACATGAAACTCTGACGGTATGAGTGAAGCGTCGATCTTCCACATCACGACCGCGGCTGCCTGGGAGCCCGCTCGAGTAGACGGCCACTACCGAGGCGACTCGCTCGAGACAGAAGGCTTCATCCACTGCTCGAAGGAGCATCAGGTCCTCGAGGTCGCCAACCGGCTCTTCGGCGGCCGCACCGATCTGATCGTGCTCGTCATCGACCCGGCCAAGACGACCGCCGACATCGTCTTCGAGAACCTCGAAGGTGGCACCGAGCTCTACCCACACCACTACGGCCCCTTGCCGGCAGAGGCTGTGGTCGACACCCGGCGCTTGGTGGTTGGAGCGGCTGGACAGATCGAGTGGAAGAGCGACTGACGCCGGTCGCCGAGACTCACCTTCGATCGAGACGGATCTCGAGCTCGGCTGTCTTTCCGGCCTGAACCTCGATCGTCTGGGCCGGCCAGGGCCGATACTCCTCTGCGAGCTCTTGGAAGGAGACCTCGTACAGGCCGGGCTCGGAAAGCTCGAGGAGGTTCTGCGTTCGAATCGCATCGACGATCACGCGCCCCTCTCCCGACTGACAGCGCACCTGCAGGTCCAAGTAGGGCTGGCTGCTTCGCGGAAGTAACGCATCGCCATCGTAGATCAAGACCTTCAGGCCACAGAATGGCTGCAAGCCGAGCGTCAACGCGTTGGGGCCCGGTACCAGCTCGAACTCCTCGTAGCTCTCGGCGTAGCGGGGCGCGGGGTCCTCCAGGCGCGGTCCCAATCGAATGGGTCCGGGAGTCGCCACGAAGGAGAAGCCCCCGCCGACCGGCTCGACACTCGCTCCCATGTGATTGACCATCCGAGGATCTTGCCGATTCGGTGACCAGAAGAGTCGCGGCACGCTGACGGGCTCATCGGTCACGGCATCGACGACCTCGACGCGCACACTGGCGAGCTCGGGGATTCGCAGTTCCAGGTTGGTCAGTCCTGAGGCGGGAACTTCGAAGAAGACGCTCTCGAGCAATGGCCAGATCTTCGCCTGGTAGGGCCCGACCTCGACCTCACCCACGCTCCACTTCCA
>JAVJTD010000142.1:0-9156 GCA_040219065.1 Planctomycetota bacterium | reverse complement strand
CGCCGGTCCGCCGGCGGGGGCTCCCCTGACTTGAAAGTTGGGAGTTGAAAGTCGAACCGTTGGACGTTCGAAGAGGCCCAAGCTCGCTTGCGCAGAGCCCTCGCCGACAGACTCGGTCACCGGCGCGCTCGGCTTGGGCACTCCATCGCCCGAAACGGGGAGCCGCCTCCTCGACGCCGCTGACGATCGAGCCAGAAGGCGGAATGCGCCGACTCTGGGGATTCTTCAGGCTTCAGGGGTCGGTTTGCCTGGGGGGATTTCGAGGGGTAGACTTCCCTCGGGAAAAGGATCCCTCAACAGCAGACAGCTCCGGTCCCGACTGAACGACTTCGCTCGCACGGCGAATGCGAGGCGATGACGTACGTCCAGACGGGCATTCCAGCTCCAACGGGGAGACGTTGCGGCCATGGACAGATTCCGTCCCTGCCTCGCCGGCCTTATTTGGCTCGCCCTGGGCTCGATCGCCATCGCAGACACTTACTATGTCGACGTCAATGCCGCCGGCGGCGGGGACGGCTCGCAGCTCGCGCCGTATCAAACGATCCAGGCTGCGATCAATGCGGCCTCCACAGGCGATACCATCGAGATCGCCGCGGGTTCCTACCAGCAGGGGCAGCTCACCTGCTCGAAGGGCCTCACGCTTCGCGGAGCAGGGTCCTCTGCGACCATTCTCGACGGCGACGACACGAATCGCATCCTCTACGCCGATGCGATCTCGGGTGTCCTGACAATCGAGGCGATGACGCTCACCAATGGTCGCAGCTCCGTCGGTCAGGGCGGTGGGCTCTATCTGCGTAATGGCACCGTTACGATCCAGGACTGTGTGATCTCGAATCACACTGCCGAGGACTCTGACTCCGACGCCACCGGCGGCGCGATCCTCGCATCCCAAGTGAATCTCACACTGACTCGCTGTGTCATCAGCGGCTGTTCTGTCAGCGCCCCCGGCGGAATCGACGGCTTTGCCCACGGCGGCGCTCTCTACTGTTACGAAGGCACGACTTCGTTGGAGGATTGTGAGCTGACGGGGAATACCTCGACATGGAACGGCGGCGCGATCGAGGGGAACAACACGACCCTGACGGTCTCGGGCTGTACCTTCCAAGACAATCAGGCGACAGGCTTCGCAGGCGGTGCCCTGGAGCTCATCAACTGCGGCGGTGCGATAATTACGCGCGCACGCTTCCTCGGGAACCAAGCCAACGCCGAGAGCGGTGCTGTCGATCTGTATTCATCGAGCGCCACGATCGAGAACTGTCTCTTCGCCGGCAACCTGACTACGTTGAACACTGCGGGCGTCGCCGTCACGACGGACAGCGGAGCCACGGCGACGCTTCGGCACTGCACCATCGCCGGGCACTCGGGTGCGGCCGCAGTGTTGGTCAGATCGGGCACCTCACTCGACATCGTCAACAGCATCCTCTGGGACAACTCGTCCGGTGCATTCAGCTCGGCAGGCACGCTCACCGTCACCTACTCCGACGTCGAGGGCGGCCAAGCCGGCACGGGCAACATCGACAGCGATCCGCTCTTCGTAGACAGCGCGAACGGCGATTACCGCCTCGGCACTGGGTCGCCGTGCATCGATGCCGGCACGACGATCAGCGATCCGCCCGAGACCGACCTCGAGGGCGATCCGCGCAATGTCGATGGAGACTCGGACTCGACCGCGACACCCGACCTGGGCTGCGACGAGTTCGATCTCTTGGTTTCCATGAGCGGCACGCGCGAGACGGGGCAGACCGTTCATTTCGACGCGATGGCGCCGCCGGCCTTCGAGGACCACTTCGTCCAGATCTTCTTCAGCCTGACGAACGGCAGCGACTCGGGCGGACTCACCGTCCCCAATAGCGGCGGCCAGAAGCTGATGCTCGATGTCGATGCGCTCTTTAGCGAGATGCTCGCCCTGTCCGCTTACTTCCGAGTCCAGCTCGATGCGAGTGGAAGTGGCTCGACGGATGACGTCGTCATCCCCGCCGGTGCACCGACCGGTGTCAGCCTCTACTTCGCCGGCCTTTCCTGGGACCTGGGCGCGCCGGGCGCGTTCGACTTCACGCCGACGCAGGAGATCGTCCTGCAATGAACGGTAACTGCTCCTGGAGAACACGACGGATGTCTCTCACTCGATTGCTGACGGTCGCCGGCCTGTTGCTCGCTCCGATAACGGCCCTCGCCGACACGTACTACGTCGATGGCGGCGCGGCCGGTGGCGGCGACGGCTCCCAGCTCACACCGTTCCAATCCGTACAGGCAGCCATCGATGCCGCGTCGACCGGGGACACCGTCCAGATCGCGGCCGGGACCTACATCGAGAATCTCACCTGCAACAAGGGCATCACCCTGCAGGGAGAAGATGCCGAGACGACGATCCTCGACGGTGATGCGAGCGGCTCCGTTCTGACGGCTTCGTCGTTCTCAGGCACGATCGTGCTCCAAGACTTGACCGTGACGAACGGCTCGGCAGAATCTGGTGGTGGCATTCTCTTCAATAGCTGCACCGCCGAAGTGCGAGACTGTCACGTGGTGGGCAACGTCTGTTCGGGCGGACTGGGCTCGGGCGGAGCGATCGAAGGAGTCTCCACGAGCTTGACCTTGGACAACTGCGTCGTCTCGGAAAACACCGGAAGCAGTCTCACGGCTGGCGTCTACGTGTATTCCGGTACTTTGCTGGCCACGAACTGTACGCTCGAAGATAACGACGCCAGTGCGTTCGATGTCGCCAGCGCCACGTCCATGATCGTTCGAGGCTGCTCGATCCGCCGCAACTCGAGTAGCTATGGTGGCGCCTTCTACGTGTCGGGCGTACCCAGCTACCTGATCGCGGATTGCGTGCTCAGTGACAACACCGCGTACTACGGCAGCGGTGCGGTCTTCAGCGAGTCGTCATCGGGCACGATCGAGAACTGTCTCGTATCCGGAAACACGGTCACGTCCGCCTCGAGCGTCGACTTCAGCGCTCTGCGCTTCACGGGAGGGTCGGGCAGCGTGGCCGTTCGGCATTGCACGGTCACGGCAAACACGAGCACTCAGACCGCGGCGATTTCAGTCAACACTGGAAGCTCCGTGACCGTGGTGAGCTCCATCGTCTGGGGCAATACGCCCTCCCAGATCTCGTCGAGTGGCACGCTCGACGTGACGTACTCCAATGTCGAGGGCGGACAGGCCGGCACCGGCAACATCAACAGCGATCCGCTCTTCGTCGATAGCGCGGGCGGCGACTACCGCCTCGGGACGGGCTCCCCTTGCATCGATGCCGGCACGACCGTGTCCGATCCCCCGACCACCGACTTCGAGGGCGACCCGCGCAGCGTCGATGGCGATTCCGACTCCACCGCCACGCCCGACATGGGCTGCGACGAGTTCGACCTCCTGGTCGCGCTCAGCGGTACGCGCGAGACAGGCCAAACGATTCACTTCGATGCGATGGCACCGCCCGCCTTCGAGGACCACTTCGTCCAGGTGTTCTTCAGCCTCACCAGCGGCAGCGTCTCGGGCGGACTCACCGTCCCCAATAGCGGCGGACAGAAACTCATGCTCGACGTCGATGCCCTCTTCAACGAGATGCTCGCCTTGTCCGCCTACTTCCGCGTCCAGTTGGACGCGAGTGGCACTGGCGCCACCTCTGATGTCGTGATCCCGGCCGGCGCGCCGACCGGAGTCAGCCTCTACTTCGCCGGCCTGTCTTGGGATCTGGGCTCGCCCGGTACCTTTGACTTCACACCGACGCAGGAGATCGTCCTGCAGTAGAGCCCTTCAGAATGCGGACACGGCGCCGTTGACAATCGGGCGCCGGTTTCACACCATTCGATCTCCTGGGATCTCCTGCCAAGGTCCGCGGCCCTGAGCGCCGCTCGAAGAATGGGCGCCATCGTGTCCATTCGGAAGAAGGAGATCCCCATGTCGACCGTCCGGTCCCTATCGCTGACGCTCGCGGCGCTCGCCTCACTGTTATCGGGCTCGGCATCCGCCCAGGAAGAGCCGAACCGGACCTTCTTCGGCAGCCGCCTGTTTCGGGGAAGCCACCATGCCATCGGCGACTTCGACGGAGACGGTCGGCTCGATCTTGCCCATTGGCAGCTCAACAGCATGGTCGCTCAGCTCAGCCGGGGCCGGGGCCGTTTCGAAGCCGTCCAGGGCCCCGCGCTCGACATCCTTTACCCCGAGAGCCTGGTAGCTGGAGATCTCGATGAAGACGGACGGCCCGACCTCATCGCGCACACCAATAGCGGCATCCTCCTCCTGCGTGGGCTGGGTAGCGGGCACTTCGACAGCGGGAATCTGCTCTCGAGCTTCTCGATCCAGCCGCTCGTCGCGGATCTGAACGGGGACGGCCACCTCGACATCGCCTGGGCCTCGAGCCGAGAAGATGAGCGGTTCCAGCGCCGTGGATCCATGAGTCGTATCCGGTTACCCGGAAGCTCAGAGGAGTCCTCTCAGGAGACCAAGAGGACATGGCTGACGATCGGGATCGGCTCGGGTCGAGGCACGATCAAGGACTGGACCCGGCGAGCCTTCGAAGGGCCCGGCTACTCCGCTGATTGGCAGCTCGCGGCCGCCAATCTCGACAACGACGGCCGGCAAGACCTGATCGCTCATCGCAATGGTCAGCTCCTCCTGCTTCGGCAACTCGCTCCTTTGCGCTTCGAGCCCGAGCCGCTCTCGGTTGAGGAGTCCATGCGAGCCGTCGTGGCCGGCGAGCTCGATGGAGAAGCAGGCTTCGACATCGCCTTCGTACATTCGATCGCGGGAGTCGGATGGCAGCTCTCGGTTCTCTGGAACGACGGGAAGGGCAGTTTTCCTGCTCGCTCGGACATCCCCCTCGAAGGTGGCGGGACGCTTCGATCCGTCACGATCGCCGACCTCGATGCGTCCGGCTTGGCCGAGATCCTGCTGCCTTGCTCGGACGGCTCGATCGAGGTGGTCACCATCCTCGAAGACCGCGAGCTGTCGAGACCCAAGCGGTTCGCTTCGAGGTACTACGGCTTGGATGTCTCGGTCGCGGATCTGGATGCTGACGGGCGAGTCGACATCATCCAATCGGATAACTATCCGGGTCCGTTCGTGCAGTACTCGAGCTCCTCCTCGCCACTTCCGAGTGAGTTCGTCTTCGAGACCTCGAGCTACGTGTTCGATTCGCCCAGAACGTCGCTGCTCTCGGATTTCGACGGCGACGGTCGAGTGGATCTCCTCATCGCGGACGCAGTGACCGAAGAGCTGCGGTTCCATGGAGACGTTCCCGGCGGCGGCTTGACGGAAGCGCCCCGCGTCTCCTTCACGATGAGCTCCGGGACCGTCGCCGAAGGCGACTTCGATGGCGATGGTCGATTGGACATCGTCATCGCCCAAGAGCGTGACGGGGACAGCGGTGTCGGGATCCTGCTCGGCTCGGGTGACGGGACGTTCGAGCCAGCCGGTCACCTCACCTATCCTGAGGGCTTCGATCCCAGCGACCTGCGCTCCGCACATCTCGACGGCGATGCGGCGAGCGATGTCGTTTCCCTCGCGTTGAAGCAAACTTGGGTGCCTCCGTTCGATTTCGAGGAGGAGTGGGAGCTTCGCATTCATCTCGGCGACGGTGCGGGCGGATTCCTCGGCTCGAGCGTCGTGCCGAGCGAAAGGGACGCGTTGCGTCAAGTCGAGGCGGTCGACTTCGATGGCGACGGACACGCCGACCTCGCGACCATTCTCTTCGAGCCCGACGTGCTGCGTCTGTGGCGCAACGACGGCCAGGCCCGATTCGACGTGCTCGCCGAGATCCCTCTCGACGTGCAGCCGCGGCGATTTGCCTGCGCTGATGTCGACACCGACGGCGACACGGACCTCATCGTCTCGACCGCCTATCGCACGCGGGTCTATCGGAACGACGGAAGCGCGCACTTCATTCAGTCGGCCGACATCGATCTGATCGGCGGACAGTCTATCGCCGTGGGCCACTTCGACGAAGACGCGCACCTCGACATCGCCATCGCCGCGACACAGGAGCTCGCCGTCCTCCTGGGTGACGGCACGGGCCAGTTCCGACATGCCGCCGCAGAAGCGTACTCGCTCCATTGGATCCGGGCCCTCGAGCTCGGCAACGACGGTCGCGCCGACCTCCTCGGCTCGGTGTACGCCGACATCCGAGGCCTGACGCTATTGCGAAACCGGTAGGCGCCATCAGAGCCCGACCGGGTCCCCGCGAATGGTGCTCGTCTCGATCTCCACCGCAATGCGCTCGGCTCGGGACCCGGTCCAGGCCATCACTTGATCTCGCTCAAGACCTTTCCTTCGGTCGTCAGGATCTGCACGCGGCGGTTGTCGGAGTCGGCGACGATCAGGCGCCCTTTCGAGTCAACGGCGAGTCCGGCGGGCTGATCGAAGTGTCCGGGCTCGCGGCCGAAGCTGCCGATCTCGCGCAGGAGCTTGCCTTTCTCATCGAACACCCGAATCCGATCGTCCCCCGAGCAGGACACGTAGACGGTGCCTTCCTTCGTGATGAAGATCCCGTCCGGCGTGTCGAGGTCGTCCTCGCCGTAGCTGCCGACTCGCTTTCCTTCCAGATCGTAGATACCGATGACGTCGTCCTTGCTGAACGTGACGTGGATCTGACCCGTCTTCGGATGGATCGCGACGGCTTCGGGATCGGCCGGCACCGGGAACGCCCGCAGAAACTTCAGGTCGGCGTCGAAGACCTGAATGCGGCGGTTGTCCTCGTCGGTCACGTACACCGTCCCGTCGGCGGCCTGCACGATGCCCTCGGGATCGTTGAACTCGCCATTGGCCGTCCCTTGCTTGCCGACCGTTTGAAGATACTTGCCCTCACGATCAAACTGCATCAACCGGTGTCCGCGGCCGTCGATCACGGTGATCCGGCCATCGCTCCCCACCGTGATCCCATCGAGGTTACCGAGGAACTGGCCTTCCTCAAAACCGTACTCGCCCCACCTCGCCAGCAGCTCACCGTCCGGGCTGAACACTTGGATCGTGGCACCATCTTCATCGGAGACGATGATCCGGTCCTCGGAGTCGATCGTCAGCCCTTCGCAATCGACGAACTGTCCGATAGGTGGCTGCTCCGGCTCGCAGCCAGCCAGAGCGAGGACACTGATCCAAAGAGCGAGGCGATTCATCGATACGACTCCTTGCCGGTGATTCGAGGAACCCAAGGCCGGTCATTGAAACACACGGGAGCCAGGCTAGGAACCGCGCCGGTCAACGCAACAGCGGATCGGCATCTCGCTTCTTCCGCCACTCCTCCGCTCGCTCGACGTCGCCTCGCCTCGAGTAGAATTCAACGACGCGCCGGTAAC
Organism: Planctomycetota bacterium; assembly: GCA_040219065.1. Taxonomy (GTDB): domain Bacteria; phylum Planctomycetota; class OFTM77; order OFTM77; family OFTM77; genus OFTM77. The sequence goes on along the minus strand of JAVJTD010000142.1, from coordinate 1,867 downwards.
CCAGTCGAACCATCTCGGGCGGCAACACCTCTCCCGGAGGACCTTCGAGCATTCGTAGCAGCAGTGGCTCCGCCTCCTCGTACTGGCCTTGCAGGGTGAGTGACTGACCCAGGAGGCTCTGGCATTCGAGGAGGAGATCGTCGCGAGGCGGGACGCGGCCGTCGAGAGCCGTCAAGGCCCGGCGAAGCGCCTGCTCGGCCTCCTTCACCTTGGCCTGCCGGATGAAGATGCTGCCCTGTAGCTTGAGCGACGCCGCGATTTGGAAAGTGGCCGCACTGCCACCCTCACCCGCCAGCTCCATCGCGCGCGAGAGATCGGCCTCGGCATCCTCGAGCGAGCCCTCCTGGTTCAGCGCGGCTGAGGCGCGATTGTTGAGATACATCGCCAGATGAGGATGCGTCGGGCCGAGGGTCTGCTCACCGATCTCGAGGGCCTCGGTGAAGCACTCGAGCGCGTCGCCGTGCCGCTCGACGTCGGAGTAGGCGATGCCCAAGTCGTTGAGCGCGACGGCCAAGTAGGGATGGGGGCGATCGTATGCCTTGCGAAACTGCTCGACGGAGCGCTCCATGATCGGGACGCCTTCGTCGAATCGCCCGCGCGCCTTGGCCAGGCGCCCGAGCGAGGCGAGCATGAGCCCCTGCTTCTCGGCATCGTCGGGATAGATCTCCTCGTGGATGGCCAGGGACTCCTCGAGAAGCGGCTCGGCCAGCTCGGGCTGACCCAGCGCCGTATAGAGCTGTGCCTGGTTGAAGGTCGCCAAGGCTCGGAAAGAGAGCGCCTCTTCGTCGGTCGCACCTTCGGTCAAGCTGAGGGACTCTTCATACGCCTTTTGCGCATCCTCGAAGCGACCGAGCTGGCGATAGTCCACGGCGAGGGAGTTCAATGCGGCCGCGAGTGGAACTTTTTCGCCGAGCTCGCGCCTCAACGCGACGGCCGCGAGGTGGGCCGCCTCCGCCTTTTCGAGCTGGGCCAGGGACCGGTAGGTGTTGCCGATCGTGCCGTGCAAGCTGGCCGCGATCCGCGGCCGCCCCGAGAAGCGCTCGGGGATCTCCTTCGTGCTCCACGCCAAGGCGTCGATGATCTTCGCCTCGGGACCCAAATTGCGCGTGTTGGCGACTTCGAACATGTCGAGCAAGAATTGATTGATCGCCTCTTGAGCCGCTGCCGCCTCGCGGGCTCGGTCACGCGAGGCCTCGGCATCGGACCTCGCCTCGAGAGCTTCCGACCGACTCTGCTCTGCCTCGAGGCGCAAGCGGTCGGACTCCTGGCGGGCCTTCTCGGCTTCGAGTCGGAGCGTGCGCTCCGAGAGCGCCGACCTCTGCGCTGCTCGCTCGGACCTCGAGGCGCGCACCGCCTGCCAGCCCGCCAGGATGCCTCCCACCAGGATGGCGCTCAGAACGAGCGAGCCGGTGACGACGGCGATCCGGTGACGACGGGTGAACGACCGGATGCGGTACCAGCTCGAGTCGGGACCGGCCAGGACACGCTCGCCCGCCAAGGCGCGCTCGATGTCGGCGATCAGCTCCGACACCGACGCATAGCGGCGGTCACGCTCCCTCGCGATCGCACGCAGGACGATCCAATCGAGGTCCCCGCGAAGGCGGCGGGCGAGGCCCCGAGGCGTCTCACGTCGAAGCTCGGCGACGCGGAGGTCCCGGTGACCGTGCGAGTCGATCGTCGAGCTCGGCCGCTCGGGATCTTCCTCGAGCAGGATCTTCTGGAGATCGCGAATGCTCGCCATCCGCAGACGGTTCCCGAAGGGCAACCTCCCGGTCAGCAGACGGAACAGCACGACACCGAGCGAGTAGATGTCCGTCCTCGAGTCGACATCGGACGCGCCCGAGCCGGCCTGCTCGGGGCTCATGTA
>JAVJTD010000120.1:0-15272 GCA_040219065.1 Planctomycetota bacterium | reverse complement strand
GTGGCCCAGGCCGAAGGCCTGGGTGCCTCTATCGGTAATAGGCCGGCGGATGGGGCTTCACGCCCAGCCGGTCGTAGTCGAAGCCGCTCGGTAGAGGCTCGTAGTCACCGATGATCTCGACCGAGGCGTCGGCTCGGATCTTGTCCTCCATCTCGAGGCACCAGTAGGCTGCGTTGATGACGAGGCGGCGGAGGCCTGCGCTCTCGAAATCCTTCGCGCTGCCCATCGTGGTGTGGAAGACCCGCGCCGTATTGCCCGTCCGGCTCGTCCAGGTCTTCACCCAGGCGACCGGCAAGGCGATGAGCTCTTCGTTCGGCGGATCGGTCGGTTGGCGTCCAGTCAGCGGTTGTCCCATCAAGAGCGGCGTGCAGCCTTCGGGAAGCCCTTTGTCCTTCGGGTAGGTGCGATACACGTCGGAGGGTCCCCAGACATCCTCGACGCCGATCAGGACCGGATGATCCTGATTCGCCTCCACCTTCATCCCGCGCGTTGAATCCTGATGCCAGCGGCCGTGATGTCCGCGGAACTTGCCGCCGAGGATGTCGTCGCCGAAGTCGATCTTGCGCCCGTCGACTTGATACTCGAAGCCGAGGAAGCCGTGGTTGGCCGTACGGATCCCGATGATCGGCTTGCCTGAGTCGAGATACCGGTACACGTGCGCGAGCGACTCGTCCGGCAAGGTCATGAAGCGGTGGAGCCAGATGACCAGGTCCGCTTCGGCGAGGTGCTCGAGACCGGGGATGCGATGCAGCATCTCCTTGTCACGCGTGCGGTCTGGCAGCGTCGGGTCGACCTCGCCCTTCTCGTTCACGCTGAAGAGCACGGTGCAATCGAAGCCATGATGCTTGGAGAGGATCCTGGCGAGCATCGGCATCGACTGCTCGCTGCGATACTCTTGGTCGGCCGCGACGAGGACGATATGGCGACCGGCGCCTGGTTCCCCGCCGCCGTGGTAGGTGAGCCAGAGTGGGCTCTCTGGGACGGGGTGCTCGGCGACCTTCTCCTGAGCGAGTGCCACACGAGGGATCAGGCAGAGTACGCAGAGCCAGACGATGCGAAGCGATCCGTTCATGTCGGTCACCGTTTCTCAGGGATCTCGTTCACCGTGTAGTAGGCGTGTCGATGCAAGAGGGGCTCGCCGCTCTCCGACCTTGCGGCACCGAGGTCGAGCTCGTAGACGTGCCCGCGAATGAGCTCGCCGATCACGATCTCGACGCTGAGCCGATCCTCGGCGACGCGGACGGTCCGGACTTCGGGCTCGGTCCGATCCACCTCGGGGCCACCGTAGCCGGCGTGGTAGATGTGCGTGAAGGTGCCGAGCGAGTAGGTCTGGGGATCGGCGGCGATCTTCGCATCGACCGGGCGCGTGAAGGTGATTTGGAAGCCGTCCGGGCGAATCGTGACGCGCTCGATCTCGAAGGGCATCTTCCCGGTCCACTCCAATCGCTCGAGCGCGAAGGGCGCGCGGCCGCGCACGGGCCAGCCGCGGTTGGTGCCGCCGCAGATCAGATGACCGCCGGGTGTGAACTCGACGTCGAGGATGCCGGTGGAGAGCTCTTCGCGGAACGGGTAGCAGGCGCCTTGCCACACACCGTTCACCTGCTCGGTCGTGGCACGCATCACCAGGGACAAGGTGAAGTCGCCGAGGAAGATCTGGTTCTCGAACGGTCCGAAAGCGCCTTCCGTCCGGTCGACGGTGAACCCGGTGATCGAGCGACCCATGCGGATGTAGGGAAAGATCACCGCGTAGGGGACGAGCTCGGGGACGCGCTTGATCTCCTCAATGACGCGCGAGCCGGATTCCGGCTGCTCGGGCGCCGGTCCCAGCTCCTTCGCGAAGGGGTACCAGTTGAAGCTGATCGGGTGGCCGAGGAAGCCGCCCTCGCGGACGAACTTCAGGCTGCACGACGAGTTCCAGGGGCCCTGGCTCTCGATGACGAAGAGCGCGCCGTGCTCGTTGGGTCCGATGCCGGCCGGGCTCCGCAGTCCGCTGGCGTAGGGGATCGACTGTCCGTCGGGCGTGACCTTCATCACCCAGCCGCGGAACAGCGCGCGCGAGTGATACGACATCGAGAGCCCGAGCGCGACGTAGAGGTTGCCACCTTCGTCGAAGCTCGAGCCGAAAGCGTACTCGTGGTAGTTCTCGTATCCCCACGCGTCGGAGAGCGTGTCGAAGCGATCGGCGAGGCCGTCGCCGTCCTGGTCGCTCACGCGCGTCAGCTCGCAGCTCTGGGTGACGAAGAGGTCGCCGTCCCGGTAGGCGATACCGAAGATCTCATCGAGCCCCGAGGCGAAGAGCCGGTAGGTCGGGTCCGGCTTCGGCTCGTCGAGACCCGAGACGATATAGAGGTCTCCGTGGCGGGTGCCGACGGCCATGCGACCGTCGGGCAACCGCTCGAAGGCGCCGGCCTCGAGGACGATGTCCTCGGGGATCGGCACCGGGACGAGGCGGTAGTACTCCCGCTCGCGCTCGGCCGTACCCCAGCGGCTGCCCAGGTCCTCTTGCGCTCGCGCGATACTCAAAAGAAGTAAGGAAGAGATCAGGATCGCGCGCGGGATCGACTCAGCGTATCTCATAGTCCAACCTCAAGACGGTCTCGCCAGCGGGGAGGTCGAGCCGCAGCAGTAGCTCTTTGGGAGAGCCCTCCCGAACGAGCCGAGGGACATCGGGCACCGTCACGCGCAGGGCCTTCGTCTCGTAGGTGTGCTCACCCGGCGCCGAGAGCTCGCCGGCCAGGACGCGGAAGTCGATGCGATCGGCCTCGGGCGCGGTCAATATCAGGAAGCGCGTCAAGCGGTCGCCATCGGGCTCGAAGCGATCTTCGATTCGAACGTCGCCGCTCCGGTAACGAAGCGTCGGTCCCTCTTTCGGGTCGAGCGAGTAGCCGAGGAATCGGAAGCCGAGATTGCGCGGGTAGTCCGGGTCGGGATTGATCGGCTCCTCTTTGGTCGTGACCGGCGCGAGCGGCCAGGGCGCGTCGTCGTTCGGAAGCCGCCAGAAGGAGACATCGGAGGCGAGGCGAATCGGACGCGCCGCCGGATCGAAGTCACCCGCGGCCTGCCCCGACCAGTTCACCCGGACGAAGTCTCCGCGCCACAGCGCCGCCAGGCTGCCGTTCCGGGCGTCGAAGGCGAGGTTCCAGCCGCCGGGAAAGCCGATGGCGATCCCTCGGAAGCCGGCCACGTTGCTGCGACCGCGATAGAGCACGGGCTCGTCGGAGACACCGAGCAGCGTGCGCTCGAAGCGCAGGCCTTCGGGATCCCGCGCCGTGCGACCGTCCGAGAGGTAGATCCACAAGGCGCGAATCTGCGCATTGGTGTCGCCGCCAAGGATGTCCGGATGCACGGCCACGCCGCCCGGCCAGAACTCGGGCATCACCGTCCCCGGCCGGATCGATCCCGGCTTCCGAAGGAACCGGGCGAACCAGCTCGGCGTGAGACGCTCCGTCGTGTTGATCAGGTCGATACCCTGCATGTTGGTCGACGGCTTGCCGTTGAAGTCGTGGCAAGAGATGCAGGACAACCCCTTCTGACCCATCAGCTCCCGGCCGGCATCGCGCGCCTCGTTGTGGGCTTCTCCCTGCAGCGCGGGGATCTCGAACGGCTCGATCGTGTCCTGCGCGAGCAAGAGATCGGGCAGATGCCGCAAGCTAGCCTCGCCGTAATGCGGCATGCGCGTGTGCATGTACGACCGAGCTCGCCCCCTCTCGAACAGCACCTTGCGCAGCCATTCGTCGCGCAGCTTCGCACCGACACCAGTCAGGGGCGGCGGGATGCGGGCCTCGTCACCGAGTTCGGGCTCGCTGGTCGTGAAGTAGGGGTTCGTCTCGCGGGTGACGCCGCCGATGTCATCCCGCGCGTGACAGCCATAGCAATGGAAAGCCGTGAGGGTGGCCGACACCTGCTCTTCGGGAGACGGCTGGGTACTCGACTCGGAGAGCGCCGCGGTGAGCGCGGCCCGATCTCCCGAGCTCAGTGCGTAAAGAGGTGCCTCTCGGGGCGAGTCGGCGAGACAGCCACCTTGGATCGATCCCGGGCGGATCCCGATCGGGTCGGGTGTCTCGAGGCCATCCAGCGCATGGCAGGACGCGCAACGAAACTGGACGAAGTAGCGGCGTCCCGCTTCGATCGATCCGGATGGGGCACTGGGTGATTCGTGCGAGGTGCCGCTCTGCAGCAGGTACCCGGCGAGCGTGCTCGCCTCCGACTTCCTGAGCCCGAGATCCGGCATGCGTCCCGACGGCCTGATGCGGAGCGGGTCGTAGAGGAAGCTGGTCAGCGAGGTGAGCGAGTACTTCTTTGGAACGATCGAGAGGTCGACGGCGGCGTCAGTCGCGGACGGTGTCTGGGAGCCCGGCAGCGCCGGCCGTCTCGGTGAGTGGCAGACGACGCAGCCGAGGGTGTGGAACAGCTCGGCGCCCGCGTCGTCCTCTTCCTGCGCCGTGACGGTCGTCTCGAACTGCGAGGCGGAGCGATCGATGAGGAACGCGGCGATCGAGCGGGCGATCTCCTCGCGCTTGGCCGGCGTCTCGCTCATCAGCAGTGACGGCATCTTGTTGCCCGGATGCGTGCCGGACGGGTCCGCGATGAAGCGGGCGAGGTAGCCGGGTGAGAGGCGACCTCCGACATCGGCGAGGTCCGGAGCGGATCGCGTCAGCTCCTCGTGGACGGGCAAGCCCGGATGGCAAGCGTTGCACATCAGCTCGCCGAGCAAGAGCCGTCCCGCCTGAGGTCGAGGCAGCGAATCGCCTCTCGCGGCCAATCCGGGCAAAGCGACCGTCCGCTCCTGAGCAGTCGTCACACCGAAGAGTACCGTCACGAGGATCACCGAGAGGATGCCCGAGACGTTCGGTGGGAAGGTTCGCGATCTCGCTCGCACGCGGGTCCTCGATCCAAGGCCAGTTCGTCAACGCCGTCAGCGGTCCCACATCCTCCGGTTGAGCGGGACGCGATCAAGAGGAAAGGGTGTGGGGCGAAGGCGAGGCACGATGGACGATGACGGGGCACGAATCGCGAAGCACGCGTCTGGATGCCTTGGGTCGTCCGGATTCTGAACGAGGCGCTGTGCGGACCGATCGGCGGTGATCGGCTTGAAGCCCCAGGAAACGGGGCTTCCGAGGATTCCACTGCCCGGCTCTTCTCATCGGAACGCCGCTTGCCTTCTGGTCGAGCTTGATCGAACCGTCCCGCACGAGAATCAGGAGAAGTCCCATGTCGCGCTGGATCATGCCATTGGTCGTCGCCGCCTTCGTGCCCATGGGGCGAGCGCAGCAGTATGAGCTCACGGTCGTCGAGCCCAACAGTACCTACCCGTTAGCCATCAGCGTCTGTGCCGACATCACCGACACGGGCTGGGTGATGGGCAGCAACGAGAACCAGGGCACGCAGCAGACCTTCGAGTGGCGACAATCCCATGGGCTGCGGTATCCGCCGGTGGCTCAAACGCCGAGGCGGCTCACCGATCGCGGGGATCTCCTCTACTCCACACTCCTCGTCTACGCCGACGGTACTTCCGTCGAGATCCCCGACCTCCAAGGAGGACCGGGCATCAACGTGTCGCTGCGTGATCTGAACCGGGACCGCATCGTCGTCGGCTCGTCGCCCGGGTCGGGGAATACCAGCAGCATCCTCATCTGGGATCCGATCCGCGGCTCGCGCAACATCGATATCTGGGCGGCCAAGGCGCTCCTGAGGGTGAACGCCTTCGATCAGGCGGTCGGCTACTCTTCGACCGCCAAGGGCTCATCGGATGGCTTCGTCTGCAACATCGAGACGGGGACCTTCGTTCAGTTCAACGGCCTCTTCGGCGCTCCTTGGAGCGAGGCGATCGATGTCAACGAGCTCGGCGTCGTGGTCGGGCGAGCCACCTTGTCCTCGGGCACGCGCGCCTTCATCTGGGACAGCCAATCGGGAATGACGCTGCTTCCCGGCTTGGATGGTGGCGACGTGCAATACGTGCTGCCCAGGGCGATCGATAACAAGGGCCGCGTCGTCGGACAGGCGCTGACGGGGACGAACGACTGGCGAGCGTTCGTGTGGGAGCCTTTGGTGGGGATGACGAACCTGCACACGGCGCATGACCAGCCGGGCACCGACTTCGAGCTGATCGAGGCGAAGGACATCAGCGAGACTGGCGTGATCATCGGCAATGGCTACCACGGCCCCGTCTGGGGACCGCAGCGCGGCTTCATCCTGAATCCCGGCGGCGCGTGGGCCGATCTCGGGCTGGGCCGGGGCGGCGCGCTCGGCAAGCCGGTCCTGCAAGGTGTCGGTGAGTTGAAGCCGGGCTTCAACGGACGGCTGGAGATCGTCGGCGCGCACGCCTCGTCATCGGGCTCCCTCCTCGTCTCCTTCAGCTACGACCCGACGAGGATGTTCGGGGGCGTGGTGGCTGCCCTTCCGGCGCAGATCGTCCTCCCGATTCAAACGAATGGCATCGGCAGCGTGAGCCTCCCCTTCACCACGCCGGCCAACGCTCCTTCGGGCTTCCGGGTCTTCGTGCAGGCCGTGATCCTCGACCCCACGGCACCAAATGGCCTTGCCATCTCGAACGCCCTCCGAGGACTCGTCGGTCAGTGAGTGGCACGGGCGATCGCGGTGCTCACCGAGGGCTCAGTCTCGGCAACCCCTGAGTCACCATGCGCCGCGCGTTGCTCCCCCTCGTGTTTCGTGATCGCTCCCTCGTGTTTCCTCATCGCTCTCTCGTGAGTCGTCATCGTCCGGCTCTTCGCGATCCGAGGCCGGCTCGTTCGGCGCCGTCTGCGAGCGAATGTGGATGTCCCTCTGCGGGAAGGGGATCTCGATACCGTGCTCCTCGAGTGCCCGATTGATCTCCGAGTTCAGCCGGTCGAGCATGACGAGTCGGTCGCCGGAGTCCGCCAGGAACACGCGCAGCTCGAAATCCAAGGAGCTGTCGCCGTGACTCATGAAGAACACCTGCGGCTCGGGATCCTCGAGGACTTTCTGCTCCTTCTTCGCGATCTCGAACAGCAGCGAGCGCACCAGATCGATCGAGCTGCCGTAGGCGACGCCGATCTTCACGGTCAGGCGGCTCATCTTGTCGCTGAGCGTCCAATTCGTCACGTCCTGTGTGATCAAGGAGCGATTCGGGACGATGACTTGCTGGCGGTCGAAGTTCTGGATGGTCGTCGAGCGGATGTTGATGCGCTGGACGTTGCCGGTCACGTCGCCGACCGTGACGAGGTCCCCGATGCGGATCGGACGCTCGAAGAGCAGGATCAACCCGCTGATGAAGTTCGAGACGATCTCCTGCAAGCCAGATCGGCGAGCATAGCGCCTGACGCGAGAGGCTCAACTTCGGGAGAGCGAGAGAATCCTCAACTCCCGAAAGGATGAGAGCCGCAAGCACAGCGACCAGTCAATCCGTGAGAGCACCACCGACTCCCGAAAGGGTGAGAGCCGCGGAGCGCAGCGACCGGTCCTAGCCGAATCCGTTGAGGGTCCCTGCCGGTAGAATCTCGGAGGGGGGACCTTCGCGATGATCAACCCCAAAGAACCGCAAGCGAAGCGCCCGGTCAATCCGTGAGAGAGCCCCGAAAGGGTTGAAAGCCGCAAGCGCAGCGCCCGGTCGACAGCAGAATCCCAGGCGTCGACCTGCGATGCCACTTCCGCCAGAATGTCCCGGCGAACCTGCGAGTGAAGGAATGGAACGGAGGAGCCTCGTGAATTGTCCGTGGAAGCATTGGTCCGTCGTCATCCTGTCCTTGTCTCTCATTGCCTGCGGAGGAGGCGGCGACGACCAGCCCGAGTCTGCGAGCCCGAGCTCGCCTCAGGAGATCCAGCGCAAGGAGCGCACGCCGATCAGCTCGCTGCAATCACTCGATCCCGACGATCCTCGCTACGTCAGCCTTCCCGAGAGCCGAGTTCGGGTGATTCGTCCGGACGGCTTCGAAGATGCCGCGGGCTTCTACGGGTTCCAGCAGGCGAGCACCGGGTCGTCGGTCATGATCGCGACACTGCCGGCTCCTTTCGCTGAGACATCGCGCGGCTTCACTCCGGCGGGCTTGGCCACGCAGGGCATCGAGCTCCAGAGCCGGAAGGAGATCGATGTCGTCGGTGCGAATGGCGTCTTCTTGAATGTCGAGCAAAACGCGAAGGGCATCGACTTCGAGAAGTGGATCGTCGTTTTCGGAGACCAAGACGAGACCACGATCGTCACGGGGACGTTTCTGGCCGAGAAAAGCTCCGAGCTCTCCGGGCCGTTGAGGGAATCGGTGCTGAGCGTTCGACCGGAGCTGAAGCCGACGAAGCGCACTCTGGGTGGTCTCGGCTTCGAGCTGTCCGCGGCAGACAGCCTGAAGCCCGCTAAAGGAATCGGAAAGATGCTGCTGTACACCAAGGACGGCGTCGTTCCGATGAAGTCACCCGGTGATCCGGCCTTCATTGCAGCACCTTCGATCACAGCCGTCCCGATCGACGACCTCGAGAGCTACGCGGTCGATCGCTTGAATCAGACGGCCAAGACGAAGATCGGCGAGATCCAAGAGAGGGGCGACGTCGAGGTCGACGGCCTCGAAGGCTATGAGATCGTCGCGACTGGCGAGGATGATCAGGGCACGCCGCTGGTGATCTACCAGATGCTGCTCCTCAACGATGGCTCCTACATCCTCATGCAGGGTCTGGTCGGCGATAGCCTCGCCGATCGATACCTCCCCGACTTCAAGGCCATGGCCCGCAGCCTGAGGCGGACGCAGAAGTGAGGTCGGCATGAGCGAGAAGATCCGCCCCTACCAGAGCACCGACCTCGAAGACCTCCTGGAGACCTGGGAATCCGCTTCGGCGGTCGGTCACCCGTTCCTCGATCGAGACTTCCTCGATCAGGAGCGGAAGAACATCGAGGAGCTCTACCTGCCCAACACCGAGACGTGGGTGTGGGAGGAGGCCGGTCAGGTCGTCGGCTTCGTCTCCCTGATGGGGACCGAGGTGGGCGCCCTCTTCGTGCGCGTCGAGCATCATGGCCGAGGCCTTGGCCGGGCCCTCATGGACAAGGCGCGCTCGCTCCGCGATGATCTCGAAGTCGAGGTGTTCGAGGAGAACCGGGTCGGGCGAGCGTTCTACGAACGCTATGGCTTCGTACCGATCGAGACGAAGGTCCACGAGGCGACGGGGCTTGTCGTGTTGAGGTTGAAGCTGGATCCGGAGGCGCCAGGTTGAGACATGCTCAGTGAGCAGTACCTCATCGAAGTGCGGTTGCGGCGCGACGAGGTCCCTTCGTTCGAGGAGTACCCTTTCTGCCTCGACGCGGTTCGGGGCCTGGAGTCTTTGAAGCTTCATCCGAAGGTCACGTTCATCATCGGCGAGAACGGCTCGGGCAAGTCGACCCTACTCGAGGCGATTGCGGTGGCGGCCGGATTCAATCCCGAAGGAGGCAGCCGCAACTTCTCGTTCAGCACCTATGCATCCCACTCGGAGCTACACCGTCTGCTGCGGCTCTCGCGAGGTGTGCGCCGACCACGCGACGGCTACTTTCTGCGGGCAGAGAGCTTCTTCAACGTTGCGAGCGAGATTGAGCGGCTAGACGATGAGCCCGAAAGTGGGCCGAAGATCATCTCGTCCTACGGAGGGATCTCGCTGCACGCCCAGTCGCACGGCGAGTCTTTCATGGCGCTGCTCTTGAACCGCTTCGGTGGCGAAGGACTGTACGTTCTCGACGAGCCGGAAGCAGCGCTCTCGCCGACTCGCCAACTAGCGCTGCTCCGTCGGATGCACGAACTCTGTAACGATCGTTCCCAGTTCGTGATCGCGACGCACTCCCCGATCTTGATGGCGTATCCGCATGCGACCATCTTTCACCTGTCGCCCGAAGGAATCCTCGAGACGAAGTACGAAGAGACCGAGCACTATCAGATCACGAAGTACTTCCTGAACCACCCCGAGAAGATGCTCGAAGAGCTGTTCGAGGAATGTGGTGATGGTGAGTGAGGCGAGGTAAGGACCGGTCGCTTCGCTCCGCGGTTCTCACCCTTTCGGGAGACCGGGTCTTCTGACGGCTCGACCGGTCGCTTCGCTCCGCGGTTCTTTAGGGGCGTTCAACGTGGAGAGCTCTTGCTTCGGGATTCTACCGGCAGGGACCCTCCCCGGATGAGGCGAGGACCGGTCGCTGCGCTCCGCGGCTCTCCCCCTTTCGGGAGGCCGGGTCTTCCTTACGGATGATGACCGCGCCTGCTGCCCCTGCCCCTCAGCTCAGCTGAGCTTGCCTGCGCTCTCTTCCACTCGCTCGACGAAGCGCCGGTCCTTGACCAGTTCCACCAGCGCATCGATGTCGGGCGCCAAATACCGGTCGCATTCCAGCTTCGTGACGCGCTCGCGAATCTGCGAAAAGGCGGCTTCGACGCCGCGGCCGGCTTTGAGCGGCCTTCGGTAGTCCAAGCCTTGAGCGCCGCACATCAGCTCGATCGCGAGGACGCGCTCGAGGTTGCGGGTGATCGCGCGCGCGGTCCTCGCCGCGGTCACGCCCATGCTGACGTGGTCTTCCTTGTTCCCGGACGTGGGGATCGAGTCGACGCTGGCGGGGTGCGCCAATCCCTTGTTCTCGCTGACGAGCGCGGCCGCGACGACTTGGGGGATCATGAAGCCCGAGTTCACGCCGCCGCCTTCGACGAGGAAGGCGGGCAATCCGGACAGGTCGGGATTGACGAGGTTCTCGATGCGACGCTCGGAGATGCTCGCCCATTCGGCGGCGGCGATGCCGGCGTAATCCATCGCCATGGAGATGGCCTGCCCGTGGAAGTTGCCGCCCGAGAGGATGTCGCCGTCCTCGAAGATCAGTGGGTTGTCACTGACGGAGTTGATCTCGGTCGTGAGCACCTGGCAGACGTGATCGAGGGCGCCGCGTGAGGCGCCATGCACCTGCGGCATGCAACGCAAGCAGTAAGGATCCTGCACGCGGTTGCAATCGGCGTGGGACGGCAGGATCTCACTGCCTTCCAAGAGTCGCCGCACGTTCTCCGCGACGGTGACCTGTCCGGGATGCGGCTTCAATTGATGGATGCGGCCATCGAAGGGCTTGATGCTGCCCATCAGCGCTTCGAGCGACAATGCGCCGGCGATGTCGGCGACGCGGCTCAAGTGTTGCAGATCGAGGGCGACGCCGGTACCGAGCGACGTCATCATCTGCGTGCCGTTGATGAGCGCCAGACCTTCTTTGGCTTGCAGGACCAGAGGCTCGAGACCGGCCTGCTCCAACGCCTCGGCGCCGCTCATGCGCTTCCCATCGACGATGGCCTCCCCTTCACCGATCAAGACCATCGCCAGATGGGCCAAGGGCGCCAGGTCTCCGCTCGCCCCGACCGAGCCCTGCTCGGGGATGACGGGCGTGATGCCTCGGTTGTAGAGCGCGAGGAGCTGATCGACGACGGCGGTGCGAGCGCCAGAGTATCCACGCGCCAGTGAGAGCGCGCGGAGCAACAGCATGCGGCGAGCGGTCGTGACAGGCAGGGGATCGCCGACGCCGCAGGCGTGGCTGAGGATGAGGTTTCGCTGCAACAGCTCGATCTTCTCGGCGGGGATCCTCTGCGAGGACAGCTTCCCGAAGCCGGTGTTGATGCCGTAGTAGGCGTTCCCGTCACCGAGGTGCGACTCGACGATGCCTCGCGAGGCTTCGACCGCCGCGCGGCTGGTCTCGGACAAGGTCACCCGGATCGAGGCGTCCTCGCGCAGCGCTTTCAGCTCATCGAGCGTCCAGCCTTCGGGCGAGATCTGCAGCGTCCGCTCACTCATTGACTCATTCCTTGACGCGCTCCACGTAGCGGCCGTCTCGCGTGTCCACCCGGATCAGCTCGCCAGGCGCGAGGTACTCGGGCACCGGGACGATCTTGCCGGTCTCGAGCGTCGCCGGCTTGGCGCGCGCCTGCGCGGTCGCGCCCTTGATGGCGGGCTCACATTCGACCACGCGCAGGGTGACGTGCGCAGGCAGCTCGATGCCGATCACCTTCTCGTTGAAGACGAGCGCCTGAATGCCTTCGAGCCCGTCGGTCAAGTAGTCGAGGGCGTCACCCATGTCGTCTTCGGTCAGTGAGAACTGCTCGTAGCTCTGCTGATCCATGAAGTGGTAGCCGCCGGGGTCCTTGTAGAGGTACTGGATCGGCCGCTTCTCGAAGTTGGGCTCCTTGACCTTGTCGCCGCTGCGGAAGGACTTGTCGAAGACTTGCTGCGTTCGCAGGTTTCGGATCTTCGCCTTGACCATCGTCGTCGCGCCGCGCGCCGACGGCGACTGGAACGAGACGTCCATGATGATGAAGGGGTCGCCCTCGATCTCGAGCAGCACCCCGCGCTTGAATTCACTCGTCGTGAGCATGGGAAAGATTGGCCTCGATTGGTTCATTCCACCCGCACCCGGCGGACGGAAGGCGACACGATACGCAGTGGACGGGGTCTGCGTCCAGGCCTGGGGGGAGGGGAGGGACCCTTGGACACCCCGGCGCGCGGGGCCATAATGGCGCCCAAATCCACAAGCCTGCGAGGAAGCGACTGATGAACCCGAGTACCAAGCGTCGCGTGGTGGCACCGACGGGCACCGAGCTGAGCTGCAAGTCGTGGCTCACCGAAGCGCCGTTCCGCATGATCCAGAACAACCTGGATCCCGGCGTGGCCGAGGATCCCGATCACTTGATCGTCTACGGCGGATCCGGCAAGGCCGCTCGGAGCTGGGAAGCGTTCGACAAGATCCTCGAGTGCCTGAAGGATCTCGAAGCCGACGAGACGCTGCTCGTGCAGTCCGGCAAGCCGATCAATGTGTTCCGCACCCACGAGGACGCACCGCGCGTGCTCCTCGCCAACAGCCACCTCGTACCGCACTGGGCGACCTGGGAGCACTTCCGCGACCTCGAGGCCCGCGGGCTGATCATGTACGGCCAGATGACTGCCGGCTCGTGGATCTACATCGGTAGCCAAGGCATCATCCAAGGCACCTACGAGACGTTCGCCGAGGCGGGCCGTCAGCACTTCGGTGGGCAGCTCGAGGGACGACTCGTCGTCAGCGCCGGGCTAGGCGGCATGGGCGGCGCGCAGCCGTTGGCGGCGACGATGGCCGGCACGACCGCGCTCTTGGCCGAGGTCGATCCGCATCGCATCCAACGGCGGCTGGAGACCGGTTACCTGGATGAAGAAGCGCCTGATCTCGAGACCGCCTTGAAGCGTGCGTTCGAGCTCAAGGAGAAGAAGGAGGCGCGCTCGATCGGGGTGTGCGCGAACGCGGTCGATCTGTTGGAAGAGATGATTCGCCGCGACCTGATTCCCGACATGCTCACCGACCAGACCTCGGCGCACGACGAGCTGGGCGGCTACGTGCCCGCCGACATGTCCTTCGAGGACGCCCTCGCCCTGCGCGAGTCCGATTCGAAGACCTACATCCAGCGCAGCTTCGACACGATGGCTCGCCACGTCCGGGCGATGCTCGAGCTGCAACGGCGAGGCGCCGTGACGTTCGACTACGGCAACAACCTCCGCGGTCAGGCGCTGGCGCACGGCGTCGAGAACGCCTTCGACTTCCCCGGCTTCGTGCCCGCCTACGTGCGGCCTTTGTTCTGCCAAGGGCGCGGCCCGTTCCGCTGGGTCGCCCTGTCCGGCAAGCCCGAGGACATCCACAAGACCGATGAAGTGATCCTCCGCGAGTTCTCGAACAACGAGTCCCTCTGCCGCTGGATCCGACTCGCCCAGGAGCGCATCCAGTTCCAGGGCCTACCGTCGCGGATCTGCTGGTTCGGTCAGGGCGAGCGGGCGAAGTTCGGGTTGATGCTGAACGAGATGGTGAGGAAGGGTGAGGTCGAGGCACCGATCGTGATCGGCCGCGATCACCTCGACTGCGGCTCGGTCGCCTCGCCCAATCGCGAGACCGAAGGCATGAAGGACGGCACCGATGCCGTCGCCGATTGGCCGCTCCTCAATGCGCTCTTGAACACGGCCTCGGGTGCAACCTGGGTTTCCCTGCACCACGGCGGCGGTGTCGGCATCGGGTACTCGATCCACGCCGGCCAGGTGATCGTCGCGGATGGCACGGACGCCGCCGCCAAGCGCCTCGAGCGCGTGCTCACCAACGACCCCGGCATCGGAGTCGCTCGACACGTGGACGCCGGCTACGACGAGGCCGTGAAGACCGCCAAGGAGCACGGCCTGAACATCCCGATGATGGAATGATGAAGCGCGGAGAATGGAGCGCGGGCATCCTGCCCGCCTGAGGCGATGGAGCGCGGAGAATGGAGCGCGGGCATCCTGCCCGCATCTGATCCGATCCGATGAATTGAGATCGACCCTTCGCAATCGACCGAGGAGATGCCTTGAAAGCCTTGATACCGGCCGCGGGCCGTGGGACTCGGATGGCCGCTTTGACCGGAGGATCGGCGAAGGAGCTCTACCCGCTCGCCGGCTTGCCGATGATCGCCCACGCGCTGCGCGAGCTCGCCGCGGCCGGGTTGAGCGAGGTCGGCGTCATCACCTCGCCGGTCAAGGGCGACCTCGATCGCTGCCTGACCGGGCAAGCGCCTCCTCCCGGGATCGCGCCCCAGAAGGCAGCCGAGTTCGCGAGGATCATCGCGCCCTTCGAGTTCGCCTTCTTCGTTCAAGACGAGCCGAGGGGCCTCGCCGATGCCTTGCTCGAAGGCGCGGACTGGGTCGATGACGACGCGTTCCTCTTGATCCTCCCCGACGGAGTCGTCGTGCCGCCGGAGACCAGTCTCTCGCCGCTCCTCGAGGCACACCGTGTCAGCGGTGACAGCGTCTTCGCGTTGATCGAGGTGCGACGAGAAGAAGCGGAGCGCTACGGAAACTGCGGCGGCGTCACGTTGGCGGGAGGGGACGAGCCGGCTCGGCGGATTCTGACCCTGCAAGAGAAGGGCAAGGGACACTTCCAGGTCGACGGTGAGTCCGCGCTACGGACCTTCCCGCGCCAGATCCTCTCCCCTCGCTTCTTCGAGATCGCCCGCGACCTCCACCAGACACATCTCCACGGCGAGTTCGACGACGTCCCGATCCTGCGAATGCTGGTCGATGAAGGTGGAGTTCTCGGCCAAGAGCTGACCGGCCGCGGCTTCGACGTCGGCAACCCCGTCGGCCACGCCGCCGCGGAGAAGGCGCTCGCCTGAGGAAGGTCCTCTTCGGAGCGCCCCGTCCGACCGATAGGGAGAGAGACCGCCGAGCGATGAGCCGCAGCCGCGACGGAGCAGCCTGGGCTGCGTGATCTGAAACATGCGGGAGCGCCGACCAGGAGGGCCTCGACTGACAGTGGGGTGAGAGCCGTGAGCGGAGCGATCGGTCCT
>JAVJTD010000118.1:0-10377 GCA_040219065.1 Planctomycetota bacterium | reverse complement strand
GCCGCTGATCTGAAACCAGAGCCCGCACGGGTCCATTACACGGAGCCACTGCCGTTGGAATGGCGAGGATCACGGCGAGGATCTCTTGCGTCTGGCGATGAGTAAGGGACGAGCGGACGCGCCCGTCGGTCAGGGCGTCGGAACGTTCTCACGCCATCGCTGCGGGATCCGGTCCCGTCGTCCCTCACGAGGCCCCACTGAATCGATCATGAGCTCCGTGCGCGCGAGCGTGTTCTCAACCCCGCGCCAGGGACCTGTTCGGGCTCTGATCGTTTCGCCTCTTGTGGGCTCCGGCGCCGCGCTGGGGGCGCCGCTGACGTGCCAATCACCTCGACCGGCTAGAGCCGGGGAACCGACCCGGCTGACCCCGGGGGATACGACGAGCTCAGCCCCAGACTTTCCACCAGGGACGGTCGCTGTCGGAGGACGAGACGTCCGCCATCTCGGGCTCCCAGATTGCTACGAAGCCGGCGACGTCGCCGTTGAAGCTGATCTGGAGAGACATGGAATCGATCAGGATGTCGGCTTCCGGGCAGGTGCTCCAGGCGACGCGCTGCTCGGTGAGCTCTTGAATGAGCTCATCGCGCGTCCAGCTCTCGAGCGGTCGCTCGAAGAGCCTCAGGCCGCTTCTCTGGTGGACTTGGATCTCGACGAGGCGCGCGTCCTTCGTCGGTCCTCGTCGGTCATAGCGATCGAAGAAGAAGATCAAGCCGGAAAACGTCAGCGCGGCCCGGAGATCGCCAGCCATCCACGGTTCGACGACCTCTTCCTCTCCGATGTAACCACGTACATCGGCCGGTCCATGACCGAACCGCAATCTTCCAATTCCGGACAATGGCATCACTTCGAGATGGCGCATCGGGGTCGATTCTCCAGCGCTTGGGTTTCAGGCATCGTGGTTTATCGGCCAAGACCCAGGCGAAGGTCGAGCCAAGAGTGCCATCCAATTACCCAATGATCGCTGCAGATCACGCATCCACGATTCGCTGGTGATCCTCAACCTCGAAGAGGCGCTGATCCCTCCGAGTCCCGGTCCAGATCTGGATCACGGCAGCCTCCGGCCCGAGTCGCGGCGGGCGGTGCGATCCGAGCGGCGGCCGCCGTCCGATCGCTCCGCCCTTGGCTGGTCCTACACCCGTTCGATGATCATCGCGATGCCTTGGCCGCCGCCGATGCAGGCAGAGGCGCAACCGTAGCGCTTGCCGCTGCGTTGGAGCTGCATCATCAGGGTGAGCAGCAGCCGCGTGCCGGTGGCACCGAGGGGGTGGCCGATGCCGATGGCGCCGCCGTTGACGTTGACCTTGTCTCGATCGAGCTCGAGGTCCTTCTCGCAGGCGAGGTACTGGGCGCTGAAGGCTTCGTTGATCTCGAAGAGGTCGATGTCGTTCAAGGTGAGGCCGGCCTTCTTTACGGCGGAGCGAATCGCCGGGGCCGGCCCGATGCCCATGATCTCGGGCGGTACGCCCTCGACGGACCACGACACGATGCGCGCGCTCGGTTTCAGGCTCTTGTCCGCATCGAGCTGGGCCTGCGTCGTGACGACCAGGGCCGCGGCGCCGTCGACGATGCCGCTGGCGTTACCGGCTGTGACGGTGCCGTCCTTGCCGAAGGCGGGGCGCAGGCTCGAGAGCGCTTCGATCGAGGTGTCGGGCTTGATGTGATCGTCGGTGTCGACGACCAGCTCCTTGCGCCCCATCTTCACCGTGACCGGCGCGATCTCGTCGGCGAAGCGGCCTTCCTGCACCGCGGCTGTGCCGAGGCGATGGCTGCGCAGCGCGTATTCGTCTTGGGCTTGTCGCGGGATCTCGTACTTCTTGGCGAGGTTCTCGGCGGTTTGCGCCATGAAGAACCCGCAGTAGGGATCCTTGAGGGACTCGAAGAGCAGGTCCTCGAAGTTGATCGGCATGCCAAACTTGAAGCCGGTGCGGCCACCGCGCACGACGTGGGGCGCCTGGCTCATGTTCTCCATGCCGCCGGCGAGGACGATGTTCGCCTCGTCCAAGAGCAGCAGGTGCGCGGCCTCGATGACGGACTGGATGCCGGACCCGCAGAGCCGATTGACCGTGAGCGCCGGCTTCTCCTGCGGAACACCCGCCTTCAAGGCGACATGACGCGCGCCGTAGATCGCGTCGCTGCTGGTCTGCAGCGCGTTGCCGAAGATGGCGTGGTCGATCCGCTCAGGGGCGACGCCGGTTCGCTCGAGCGCGGCGCGGGAGGCGTGGGCCCCCAGCTCGATCGCCGAGAGGTCCTTGAACTTGCCGTAGCCCGGCGTGCCGGCGTACTCCGCCATCGGAGTGCGGGCTCCACCCAGTATGAAGAGTTCCTGGCTCATGATTTCGGGGCTCCTTCGGGGGCGGCCGATCGCCTCGGATCAGCGACCTTGGAAGTTCGGTTTGCGCTTCTCGAGGAATGCCTTCATGCCTTCGTGCATGTCCTCGCTGGCCGAGATGAGGCCGAAAAGGGTCGCTTCATAGCGCAAGCCGTCGGCTTGCGTCATCTCGGAGCCGTGCACGACGGCCTCTTGCGCCATGCGAATGGCGATCGGTCCGTTGCGCAGTATCTTCGAGACGATCTCGCGGGTCTTGGGGATCAGCTCCTCGGCCGTGAACACGTGGTTCACGAGCCCGATGCGATGCGCCTCTGACGCCGGGATCCTCTGACCGGTGAGCACCATCTCCGCCGCGATGCCGCGACCGACGATGCGCGGCAAGCGCTGCGTGCCGCCGTAGCCGGGCAGGATACCCAAGCCCACTTCGGGCAAGCCCATCTGCGCGTTCTCCGACGCCGTGCGGAAGGTGCAGGCGAGGGCGAGCTCGCAGCCGCCGCCGAGGGCGAAACCGTTGATCGCGGCGACGACCGGCTTGCCGAGGTGCTCGATCGCGTCGAAGGCCGCCTGGCCCTTGCGCGAGCTGCGCTCGGCGTCGAGAGCCGTCATCTTCGCCAGCTCGGAGATGTCCGCGCCCGCGACGAAGGCCTTCTCGCCGGCTCCGGTCACGAGCACCGCGCGCGTGGCGTCATCGTGCTTCGCCCACTCGAAGAAGCAGTGCAGCTCGCCGATCGTCTCGTCGTTGAGCGCGTTGAGCTTATCGGGTCGGTTGATCGTCAGCTCGACCCAGCCATCCTTCAGCTCGACGAGCAGGTTCTTGTACTCGCTCATGGGAGGGGCGCTCCTCGTTACTGGCCGGGGGCTTCGAAGACTTCGACATGGCGGAGCAGGACATCCTGGACGGGGCGATTCGGGCGCGTCACGCCGGGGCCGCTGCCGGTCGTCTCCACTTCGCCGATCCGCTGCAGCACGTCGAGTCCGTCGATCACCTGCGCAAAGGCGGTGTAGCGACCCTGGAGGTGCTCCTGCGGAGTGAGGCAGAAGAAGAACTGGCTGGCGCCCGAACTCAGGTAAGCGTCGCGCTCTTCGATCTTGGCCCCTTGCTCGATCAGCTCGGTCGCCTGCGGCGTGTTCAGGAGCGGGTCGCTGGTGCGCGCTACTCCGACGGTGCCCGTGACAAAGGGCTGCTCGCCGAACTCCGGCGGGAGCGTGAAGTCGACGCCGTGGCCCTCGCCGGTGCCCGAGGGATCGCCGCCCTGCACGACGAAGCCGTTGATGACACGGTGGAAGACCGTGTTCTCATAGAGACCATCTCGGGCGCTCTCGACGAACTTGGCGACGGTGACCGGCGCTTGCTGGGGAAGGAGCTGAAGCACGACGTCCCCCATCGAGGTCTCCATGCGCACGCGCAGCTTGGAGTAGTCCTCGGTCAAGTCGATCGCGAGCGGATCGGAGACGAGGCGGTCGCTGCTCCAACGCACCTCCAAGCGCCCGGGCCTGAGGTTGCCAAAGAAGCGCGCCAGATCGAATTCGCGATCCACGCTCATGCCGGGAAACAACGTCACTTCGCCGTAGCCGAGCCGATCGTCGGTGCGGTACGAGCCGGCGGCCGCCGTGCCCGACAGCTTGAGATGACGGGTGTGCAGGTCATTCGCGTCGATCGCGACCTTGCGGTTGCCGGTGTTCTCGATGATCAGCCGAACGGGCAGCGTCGCGCCGACAGCCGGATGCGCGGCTCCCTCGAAGACCAGCCGCGCGACCAGGCCGGAGTCGAGCCCGACCGGACGGCGCTCGCCACTCTGCGGCGTGCCGTCGTCGATCGGCTCGAGATTCTTGCAGGCGCCGGCCGCGATCAAGAGCGAGGCCACGATCCAGGGCAGCATCGCCTTCATTTCTTCACCCCTCCATCGGATTCGTAATCGTAGAAGCCGCGTCCCGACTTGCGGCCCGTGTGGCCGGCGAGGACGAGGCGCTTGAGCAAGGGCGGCGCGGCGTAGCGCGGGTCCTTGAACTCCTCGAACATGATCTGTGCGATCGAGTACGTCGTGTCCAGCCCGACGAAGTCGAGCAATGTCAGGGGTCCCATCGGGTGCCCGCAGCCCAGCTTCATCCCCTGGTCGATGTCGTCGCGTGAGGCGACGCCTTGCTCGAGCGCCCGGACGGCGTCGAGCAGGAACGGGATCAGGAGCCGGTTCACGACGAAGCCAGGCGCATCCTGCGCCGCGATGACGACCTTGCCCAGGGACTCGCCGAAGCCCTTCATCAGCTCGAAGGTGCCTTCAGACGTCGATACGCCGCGCACGACCTCGACCAGCGGCATCACCGGCACCGGGTTGAAGAAGTGCAGCCCGACGAAGCGTGCCGGACGATCGGTGGCCGCGGCGAGCTCGGTCACCGAGAGCGACGAGGTGTTCGTCGCGAAGATCGTCTCTTTCGGACAGATCTTCGAGAGGGCACCGAAGAGCTCGGACTTGGCGCCGAGGCTCTCGACGATCGCCTCGATCACGAGCCCGCGATCGGCGAGGTCGGACCGCTCGGTCGTGGTGCGGAGCCGGCCGAGGACTTCGTCTTTCTTGGCCGCGTCGAGCTTGCCGCGCGTCACCGCTTTCTCGAGCGAGCCCTGAATACGGGCCATGCCCTTCTCGGCGAGCTCGGGCGTCGCCTCGAGCACGAGCGTGTCGAAGCCCTGGCGCGCGCACACCTCGGCGATGCCGGCCCCCATCAGCCCGCACCCCACCACTGACACCTTTTGGATCCGCGTCGCCATTCGCCCTGCTCTACCCCAAGAGTCGATCCGCCCCATCGCCCCGCAAATCCGGGCGATCCGTACCAGCCGCCGAGTATCCCATGAAGCGCCGCACGGCGCCAGGTGGGGTGCGCCGCGGAGTGCCCAAGCCGAACGAGTCCGCGAGCGAGCTTGGGCCAGGTGGTGGTGTTCACGTGTTCGCGCGGTCACGTGTTCGGGTGGACGCGCGGTCACCTGAGCACCCTCCGCGAACCGGACGGGAAGGGCCTTGCTCGTCGTGAGGATGAGAGCCGCAAGCGAAGCGCCCGGTCCTCGCCGGGTCCGTTGAGGGTCGTTGCCCGCAATCGCCAAGGCGAAACCGCGGTCCGTTCAGAGGTGCCAAGAACCCTGAGCGAAACGACGGGTCTGTCCCTTCGCTCCGCTTCGGGTTCGTTCCGGCTCCGAAGTGGTCCACGTCATCGCTTCGGGATCGTACCGGCAACGACCCTCCATGGATTGCGCGAGGACCGATCGCTACGCTCACGGCTCTCACCCCGGTGTCGTTTCGAGCCCTGCCTCGACACCCGAGCGTTGACCCTAGCCTGGACCTGTCAACGAGGAATCGAATTCACCCGTCTCCTCCTGCGCGACACGGGTCCTCACGAGGTGCTCGTTCAGGAGATCGACCAGGGCGCGGCACTTCATGCCGTAGTTGCTCGGCAGTGCGGCTTCGCAGCCGGCGACCATCGAGGCGACTCTCCGGCCGAGGCGAGAGCGGTCGTAGGAGGGACGGAAGTCGAAGCCGACCATCTTGCGGATCGGCAAGCCCGATTGGCGCATCGTGACGGGGTAGAAGACCTCGACGGCCTCCCAGGGCACGTGATGCTCCTTGAACAGCTGCCGGTACGTCAGCCCCTCCTCGGTGATGTGTAGCCACGTGCTCTCGGGCATGAGCTGCACGATGGCGACACCCACACCGATCCCGAAGAACGCCGCGACGAGGAATCCGGGCGTCTTGCCCGTGAAGCCCAGCCAGAGCCCGGTGGCCACGAACACACCGGAGGTCACGAGAAGCAGGATCGCCGTCCAGGCCCGAGGGCGCAGCTTCAAGGGCAACAGGGGAGCCTCACTCGTCATAGTGGGAACGCCTCGCGGAGAGTGCTCGCTCTGGCTTCGTCCCGTCGACGCGGCCACCGGCAGTGATAGGATTGGAGAGTACCAGAGCGAATGAGCCTCCGCACGCGCTGTCGAGGACGGTCCGTTGAATTCAAGGGGCATGCAAGAATCACCAGAAACAATGAACAGGGGCATCGGAGTTGCCCCTTCGAGAGCGGCTGGTCTCTTATCCACAACGAAGGATGGTCCACTTTTCTTAAGGGGGGGGGTGGGCTTGATACGGTGTTCGCTGAAAAGAGCTCTTCGGGATAAGAGCTACACTCCGGGAGAGAGATCTATTATTCGCCCTTCGAGTCTTGCGCTGGCGTCGATCCTTGCAGTCTGCTCGCTGGGATGGGTATCGTCTGCGTCAACTCGGGAAGACGAAGTGCACGATGGCGAGCTGTGCCCTGGCAGTAGTGCACCTTCGTGCAATCCGAACGTGTGTATCATGTGCCAGTATAAGATCTACTCACAGGGTGGATGCACCTACAAGATCTGTTATTGTCCATCGACGCCGATTGGATGCAATATCGCGGCGAAGACCTGCGGAATGGTGAAGTCGCCAGCGTGCTGGAGAGTATCTAATATCTGCCAGGTGCCGGATGATTGTGTCCAGAAAATCGGTCCAGCATTCTGCCAGTATTGCGAGTGCGAATAGTTCGACTCAGGAGAGTGACCATGAAGAACACTATCATCGCGGCCGGGACTCTCGGGCTCCTCAGCATTTCTATATGGCTGGCAGTCGGGCGAAGCAAGGCCGAGCCGAGCCCGGTCCCGGCGGCGGCGCCCGCAAGCACGGCGTCGCCTTGGGTGCGCGTCCGCCTGCTCGATCAGGAGACCTTAACCTTCAACGGTACCTGGCTCAGCCATGAAGAATGGGAGTGGCCGGAGGAGAACACGACCTACGACGAAAATGGCGTCTTCCAGAGTGTCGAGGGGATCCAGCTCTCGGAGAACGTGATCGTCGTCGACGAGCTCCACGTGCGCGCCGTCCTCGATGCCGGCGTCGAGACGACGATTGCGGTTCCGACGGATTGCCGAGTGGCGCTTCGCTGGAAGGTGCAGGATTCCTCGATTTGGTGGCACGACCCCGAGACCGACTCGACCTGCTGGATCGAGACCTCCACTCCCTTGGACGAGACCGTCCGCCTGACTCGTGCCGTGAAGCGCAGCGACGAGCGCGGCACGGAGCCGGCCGGATTCGGTCGTGTCTTGATCGACGATACCGGCGAGGTCCGAATTGGCTGTATCGACCACGAACTGGATGCCGCCACCTGCTCGGCAGACTCGGGTGGCGCCTCGCCCGCGATCCTGATCGCCGAGCACGAGAGCGGCGACATCTACTTCTGGGCCATTCTGCGATAGGCTCGATCCCGGCCGAACTCGGTCCTCGTGATAGGCCCAACGCTCTCCGCGAGCTTCCCACCGGACGACGCGATTGATCGAATGCTCGGTGGGCTCGGAGTTTCGGTTGGAGCGTTCGGAGTTGATCGTCCTCTGGGTATCACTGGAGCGTGTTCCGCTTCGGCTTCCGGGCGGGCGGGACGCCCGCGCTCCCAGTCGTCCCCCCGCTCCGATCGTCTCTCTCACTCCCTTACGAAGGAGAGGGACACGCCCATGCCGCCGCTGACGCAGAGGGTCGCCAATCCACGCTTCGCTTCGCGGCGCTTCATCTCGTGGAGCAGGGTCGTGACGATGCGAGCGCCCGTGGCGCCGATGGGGTGGCCGAGGGCGATGGCGCCGCCGTTGACGTTCAGGCGGTCCGCCGGAATCGGGAGGTCGGCCAGGACGGCCAGGACCTGGGCGGCGAAGGCTTCGTTGAGCTCGACGAGGTCGAAGTCCTCGATCGAGAGACCCTGCTTCTCCATCAGCTTCTGAGTGGCGGGCACGGGGCCGATGCCCATGATCTTGGGATCGACGCCGGCGGTCGCGTAAGCCTCGATCCTCGCGAGGGGCTCGAGGCCTAGATCCTTCAAGCGCTCCTCGCTCATGAGCAGAGTCACGGCCGCGCCGTCAGTGATGCCCGAGGAGTTGCCGGCGTGCACGGTGCCGTCCTTCTTGAAGACGGGCGGGAGCTTGGCCAGCGACTCCATCTTCACGCCGTCCCTTGCATGCTCGTCATGGCTGAACACGGTCACCTCGCCCTTACGGCCTCGGATCTCGATCGGGACCATTTCGTCCTCGAAGCGACCGGCCTGGCGAGCCGACTCGCAACGGTGCTGCGTCTCCATCGCGTAGCGGTCCTGCGCTTCGCGGGAGATGTCGTACTGCTCGGCGAGGTTCTCGGCGGTGCGGCCCATGAGCTGATCGGCGAGGGGGCAGTGGAAGCCGTCGCGATACATGCCGTCCTCGAGCGTCTTGTGGCCGAGGCGAAGGCCGGTGCGCATGCCGTCCAACATGAACGGGAGCTGCGACATGCTCTCGGTGCCTCCCGCGACGACGATGTCGGCGTCGCCGAGCGCGATCGCCTGAACGCCCATCAAGATCGCCTTCAGGCTGGAGGCGCAGGCCTTGTTGATCGTGCAAGCGGGCACCGTCTCAGGGACGCCGGCCCGCACGCCGATCTGCCGCGCGACGTTCGGGCCGCCGCCGGCTTGCCGGCCGTTGCCGAAGATCACCTCGTCAATCTCGATCCCACCAGGGAGCCGATCGAGCAGGGCTTTGGTGACGGCGGTACCGAGATCCGCGGCCGAGAAGCTGGAGAGGGAGCCGAGGAAACTCCCGATCGGGGTACGCAGGGCGTGGGTGATGTAGACGTTCTTCATGGTTCACACGATGACACGGGGGAGATTAGGGACAGAGAGGAGCTTACACGGGGAGCACGGGGGACACGGAGGCTTTTTCACACGGAGGGCACGGTGGGTTTACACGGGGGACACGGGGGACACGGAGGCTTTTTCACACGGGGGGCACGGTGGGTTTACACGGGGGACACGGGGGAGACTACACGGAGTGCACGGAGTGCACGGAGTGCACGGGGGACACGGGGGACACGGGGGACACGGGGGACACGGGGGACACGGAGGGATTTTCAAGCCTGTCGGGCTGCTCATGGGTGGCCTTCGAGTTCAGGGCATTCATGCAGCGAGCGGCCTTCTCGGACCTGATTCTCTCGAGGGATCACGGACTGACGCGAGCGGTCGCGGAGAATCGACTCGGATCACGGAACACGGCAAGGCGTCTTGGTGCTCGTGTAATGCGTATCGGTGATCGCCAATGCGAGCGGCGTTCGCCAAGGCGTCAGGTGCTCGCCAAGGCGTCAGGTGAACTGCCAAGGCGCCAGGTGCTCGCCAAGGCGTCAGGTGAATTGCCAAGCGGAAACACTGTGACACCTCAAGGGCAAAGCTCCGCAGCCGCAGCCGAAAGCCTATCCAGAGGCGTATGAGCCGAGAGGTTTAAGACCCCCCCCGTGCTCCCCGTGTCCCCCGTGTAAGTCCCTCCGTGCTCCCCGTGTCCCCCGTGTAAGTCCCTCCGTGCTCCCCGTGTCCCCCGTGTAAGAGACCCCGTGCTCTCCGTGTCCCCCGTGTAAGTCCCTCCGTGCTCTCCGTGTCCCCCGTGTAAGTCCCCCGTGTAAGAGACTCCGTGTCCCCTACCGCGAGAGCTTGAACTTCTCCATGCGGTACCGGATCTGGTCGCGGTTGATCCCCAAGAGCTTGGCGGCTTGGGTCTGGTTGCCGCCGGTGCGCTCGAGGGCTTGGACGATGAGGTCGCGCTCGAGCTCTTCGAGGACGACACCGTCGTCGGGCAGGTGCAACAGCCTGGCGCTTCCGGGCTCGGTGGCGCCGATGCCCTTGCGGAGCTCGTGAGGGAGATCGTTCTCGTCCAGGCGATCCCCGACCGACAGGAGCACGGCTCTCTCCACGGTGTTTCGCAGCTCGCGGATGTTGCCGGGCCAGTGATAGCTCTGGAGGACCGAGAACGCGTCTGGCACGAAGCCGACCACGTTCTTCTTGAAGTCACGATTGCTCGTCAATCTCGATCCCACCAGGGAGCCGATCGAGCAGGGCTTTGGTGACGGCGGTACCGAGATCCGCGGCCGAGAAGCTGGAGAGGGAGCCGAGGAAACCTGGGCGCGTCTCTTCATGCTGACGCTGCTCTACGCGGTACTGCGCGCCGCATCGCCGGATCGGGCGGGACGGGCGCTGTTCACCGCCGTCCTGATCGCCGC
>JAVJTD010000115.1:0-6186 GCA_040219065.1 Planctomycetota bacterium | reverse complement strand
AGCTCCCCGCTCAGCAGCCGCTCCCCGTTTCGGTCGCGCGGGCTCTGTTTTCGGTCGCGCGGGATCTAGTTTCAAGTCAGCGGCGCCCCCGACGGCGGACCGGCGGAGCATGCTGGGGGTGAAACATACTCGGTGAGTTGCAGTGCCCAAGCCGAAGCGAGCCAGAGACCGGGTCTGTCGGCGAGGGCTCTGCGCAAGCGAGCTTGGGCCGGGGCGGCCGTGCGACGACAGCGCACTCCGAATGGCCCCTTGCTCCGCGCCTCCCAATTCGATCGGCGGCACCGTCGAGGAAGCAGCTCCCCGCTCAGCAGCCGCTCCCCGTTTCGGTCGCGCGGGCTCTGTTTTCGGTCGCGCGGGATCTAGTTTCAAGTCAGCGGCGCCCCCGACGGCGGACCGGCGGAGCATGCTGGGGGTGAAACATACTCGGTGAGTTGGAGTGCCCAAGCCGAAGCGAGCCAGAGACCGGGTCTGTCGGCGAGGGCTCTGCGCAAGCGAGCTTGGGCCGGGGCGGCCGTGCGACGACAGCGCACTCCGAGTGGCCCCTTGCTCGAAGCGAGCCCAAAATGCCGAGCTTGTCGGTGGAGGCCTTCACGAGCGAGCTTGGGCCTCTTGGAACACTCAACGGCTCAACTTTCGACTTTCAAGTTTCGAGCGGTACTGCCTCTCGGCGAGCCAGGCCTTGCAGAACGTCCAACGGCTCAACGTTCGACTCTCAACTTTCAAGATCGGGTCTGCGCCCGGGTTTCAGATCAGCGGCGCCCCCGGGCGCGGCGCCGGAGCATACAGGTGGTGAAACGTACACGTTGGAGTGCCCAAGTCGAGCGAGCCACGGACCCGGTCCGACGGTGAGAGCGATCGCGAGCGAGCTTGGGCCGGGGTCATTATCGCAGAGTAGGTTCAGGCCACGGAGCTTCGGATGTGAGGGCTGGGTCCTCCCCGAGGCGCTTGGAAGGAAGACACGGAGACCGGCGGAAGCCGGCGGTCCGAATGTGGCGTTCCCAGTGGTTTCAGATCAGTGGCTTTCGATGTCCGTCGAGCCTGCGGGCGGAGTCTTCGAGGCCGTGAGCTTCAGCCCGATCAAGGATGCCAGCAGCAGGATCAAGAACACCGCGCGCAATGTCGAGAGCGGCTCTTTGAACAGCACGATACCGCAGATGGCCGTGCCCAGGGCGCCGATGCCGACCCAGACGGCGTAGGCCGTCCCGATCGGCAGCGTACGCACGCTGATGGCGAGCAGCCACATGCTCGCGGCCAGCGTCACTCCGACGAAGATCGAGGGGCCGACCTTGGTGAAGCCGGCGGTGTACTTCAGCCCGACGGCCCAGCAGCATTCGAGCAAGCCGGCCAGAACGAGGATCGCCCAGTCCATCGCGGCTCAGCGCGGGCCGCCGCCCGCGGTCGACTTCGATCCGGGCGCCTTGTAGACGACACCGTCCTTCATCACGAAGCGGACGTCTTCGAGCACGGTGATGTCCTGGAGAGGATCGCCTTCCACGGCGACGATGTCGGCGAGGAAGCCGGGCTCGATGGAGCCCAACCGGTCTTGCTCGCGCAGGAGCTCGGCGGCGACCCAGGTCGCCGAGCGGATCGCCTCCATCGGCGGCACGCCCGCCTCGACCATCAGCCCGAACTCCTCGGCATTGCTGCCGTGCTTCGAGACGCCGCAGTCGGTGCCGAAGGCGATCTTCACGCCCGAGCGATAGACGTTACCGAGCATGTTCATCAGCACCGGTCCGATCTCGCGGGCCTTGGGGCGCACGATCTCGGGGAGCAGGCCGTCGACCTCGGCCATCTGGGCGACCTCGCGTCCCGCCATGAGTGTCGGAACGAGATACGTGCCATGCTGCTTCATCAGGGCGATGACCTCGTCGTCGATGAAGGTGCCGTGCTCGATCGAGGTGACACCGGCGAGGATGGCGCGCTTCATGCCCTCGGCACCGTGGGCGTGGGCGGCGACGATCATGCCGTAGTCCTTCGCCGTCGCGACGATCGCCTCGATCTCTTCCTGAGTGAACTGAGGATTCAGCCCGTTCTTCGCCTGGCTGAGCACACCGCCGGTCGCGGTGATCTTGATGAGATCCGAGCCGTCCTTGTAGCGCTGGCGCACCGCCTGGCGCGCTTCGTCGGGGCCGTTGATGACACCTTCCTTCGGACCCGGATCCCCGCGCAGCCAAGAGGCGACGCCATTGGTCGGGTCGGCGTGGCCTCCGGTCGTGGCGATCGACTTGCCAGCGGTGAAGATCCTCGGCCCATCGACGTGGCCTTTCGCGATCGCCTTGCGCATCGAGATCGTCAGGTTGTAAGTGTCGCCCAGATCGCGAACGGTCGTGAAGCCCGCCATCAGCGTCTTCTCGGCAAAGCCGACCATGCGGAAGGCCATCTCGCCTTCCTCCATCCGGAAGTCCTCGTTGTAGGAGTCCGGTCCGAGCTCGCCCGAGAGATGCGTGTGCATGTCCATCAGGCCCGGCAAGACGGTGTGCTCGGAGAGGTCGATGAGACGCTCGCCATCGACGGGAGGCACGAATCCCGACTCCACGGCCATGATCTCGTTTCCGCGAATGCGGATCGTCGTCTGCTCGCGAGCTTCGCCGCTTCGGACATCGAGGAACCGCCCGGCATGGATCACCGTCGAGGGCGCTTCTTTCGCGACCGGCTCTTCTTGGGCGAAGGTGACGAGGCAGAGAAGGAAGGGGAGCAGGGACGTCATGGCGCGGCCTCCAGTCGAGGTTCGAGAGTGGGTGCCGCGAGTATACCGAAGAACGGTTGCCAGGGGGCGGGGATGAGATTGAGGGAGATCGGAAGAGAGCGTCCGCTCACCCAAAGGCGAGCGGACGCGAAGTCGAATCAGAAGGGCCAGCGGCGGAAGGTGATGAAGCGGGCTTCGCGCGCCGGGACGTCGATCGTCACGGTGTGCTCTTTGGTAAAGGCGAAGAAGTCCAGCGGGACTTCATTGCCTTGGTCATCGATCTCCGAGAGGAAGTAGAGGCCCGGCCAGAGGCCGTGCTTCTCGGCGTCGATGGTGAAGGAGACGGTCTGCAGGCCGCTGACGATGTTGCCATCGATGTCGAGCTGCTCGAGATCGTCGACCCAGTTCGTCAGCAAGAAGCCCATGTTGTTGCCGAAGAGCCAGGTCGGGTTGCGCCACGCCGAGACGTAGACCGCCGGCTGGATCTCGTCATAGGGCACGAGGAGTCGGGACGTGGAGCGGTCGACCAATTGGACGCCGGTGACCTCGGGGTCGCGCTCGCGACTTCCGAAGCGGACGTACTTCAGGACGTCTTCCTGCCTCATGTACTTCATGAAGTTCTGGATCATCCCGGCCGCCTTGGCGTAGCGCGGGTCGAGGAGGATCGTCGAGAGCGGGTCGGGCGCCAGAGGACCACCGGCCCACGGAACATGACCGAAGAAGAGGTGCGCCGCGTACGCACGCCGCGTCTCGAGGATCACGGGCGTCGGCGCGAAGGCGATCTGCCAGCCCGGGAACTGGAACGAGTCGAAGCGGGTCGCGAGCAGGTACTCGTGGTAGACGGTCTGGAAGAGCGGCACGAGGTGACGACGGTCCTGAGGACGGGAGGTGTCCTCGATGGACGCGTTGACGTTCATGATCTCGACCAGGCCGAGGAAGTGCTCGTCTTCGGCTTCACTGAACATGAAGAACTCGGGGTCGTTGCCACCCTCGGGCGAGCGGAACGTGTTCTTCACCTCCTTGACCAGGGCTTCCTTCCCCTTCTGGTAGAAGGAGCCGCCGCCGAGCGGGTGACCGAGGTGACCCGGATCGCCGTTGTAGCAGAGCTCGGAGTTGAGGTGGGTCAACGTGTCGTAGTAGAAGCCGCGAAGACCGCTCTCACCGCCCGCCGTCGACAGGTAGGCCTCGAGCTCTTCGGCCACCCAGGTGGCATAGTCGGGCACGAACTCGGTGCCGTAATCGAGACGGAAGGTCCCTTGGGACGCCGAGCCGAGGCAGTCGGTGCTGAGCTGCGGGATGCCATTGGCCGTCAGGAGCTGGAAGTCCTCGGCGCAATCGGCTGCGAAGCCGGGCACCGCCAGGACCTGGCAATTCGTCGTCGCATTGAAGATCGAATAGAGGTCCGGGTTGAAGTAAGGCGCAAAGCCTCGACCCGACAGCGCGACATTGCCCGCCTCGGCGAGGAACTCGTTGTGGGGCGGGAACCACTCCCCGAGGTTCGAGTCGAAGCGCTCGGAGTGCCAACTGTAGATGAGCGACAGGATGTCACCCTGCTCCAAGCCGAGGTAGTCCTCCTGGTCCTCGAGGTTCCGCAGCCAGTATTGGTACTGCGACTTCACCGCCGGGGTCAAAGGGGCGGGACAGGGTGGCTGCTGGAACGGCGGGAACGGGTTGCTCGAGTCGAGCGAGAACCAGCCGATCATCTCCGAGTCCTTGACGAGCTCGGAGAACTGGGAGTTGTACCGCATCGGGCCGCGGCCCGGACCGAGCGCCCAAGGCTGCCAAAGCGCCCAGCGGCGATAGAACTGAGCGCCATCGAACCAGTCGCCCTTCAAGCAGGCGAGGACCGCCGGGGCCGGCGAGTGGAAGTCGGTCTCGGTGAGGTTGTTCTCCGGCTTGATGCGCAACTCGAAGCCGACGATGCCGGCCGACTCGGTCGATGGCTGTCGAAAGAGATGGAACTGCTTGCGATAGCCGCTCGAGTCGCGCGTGCCGAGGAACAGGAACGGCTCCTGGTTCTGATCGTAGTAGCCGAACCATTGCATGCTGAGCGTCCCGGGATGGACGAGCTCGGCGCCGTTCGGTCCGGGAGGCAAGCTGACGGTCGGCTGCTCGAGCACGTGGCCACCGACGATCGGAATCACGAACCGCTCGTCGATCGTCGAGGCGCCCGGAGCATTCGGCGACTCGATGCGCAGCCTCGGGAACTGCACCTCATAGGAGGCGTGTGTGGCCGAAGACGGCGCGTCGACATCGATCTCCAGCTCGATCGCCGGGTCGAAGAAGTTACCCGCCTCGGCCGTGACGGTGACGTCGAAGGGACCGACCGGAGAGCTGGTGATCTCCCAGGTCACCTCGAGTCGGTGTCCCCAGCGATCGATGTCGAGCTCGTAGACGACATCGGGATTGCTGGGCTTCACGTCGACGATCGTCGCCGTGCCCGGCATCTGGCCCTTGGGAATGAAGCGGATCTGCCAGATGTCCTCTTCGGCGAAGTCGAAGCAGAAGTCGCTGTTTCCACGATCGAGGCAACGCGGGCGAAAGCCGTGGAAGCCGGGACCGTCATCGAAGTGCCAACGGACCCCCGGGCATGAGATATTGTGCGGGCCGTCGGCTTCCGATGCCGAGGCGATCATCGGCGAGAGCGTCAACGCCAACAGAACGCCGGTGGCGAGTCGCAGGAGTCCGAAGGTGCGACGTCGGGGGAAGGAGTACTCGGACATGCCTGATACCTTTCCTGGCTAGGGAGCCGGACGACCGCTTCCTCGGAGCCGCTTCGCCAGCGATGGACCCCTGGCGGGCGACCATCGGACGCCGAACGGACGAACTCTCTCTCGCCGCCGAGGCAGCTTCGTCCAGGCGTCGAGCGGCTCGTTATAAAGCGCTCATCGGAGCGGTTCGCGAGGAGGCACCGCGGCATCTTCCTCACGCCCGCTCGGGCTCGTTGTCAAAGGAGTGTTTTGGCTCGAGGCGAAGCAGCGAGGTGCTGTGCTCGTGTGGTGGTATCAAGCGCTACTTCCCGATGAAGCCAGGATGATCGAACTCCGAGACGAAATCAAGGTGCGGCGCTTTGGATCGGGACACCGCATCAAGGCGCCCGAAAGACGACTCAGGCGGGCCTTCAATCGTCCGAATGGACGATCTGCATCTCCGCTTGCTGCGCGGTGCATTCCTCGAAGTCGGCGGGCAGGATCTTGAAGCCGCGACCGGACACCTCGCGCGGAGAGCCCGGGAAGGGCGGCGGCGGACCGTCCTGTTCCTCACCGTCCTCCGAGGACTCCTCGTCGCCCAGCAGGTCGTCGACGAAGCCTTCGGGGTTCTCGAGCACTTCGCCAGCACTCACGCCGTCGGCGAGCTTGTCCTGCACTTGCTCGGCCTTCTTCTTGGCGTCCATGACGTCGTCGTAGACGCCCATCGCGTCGTCGTAGACACCCTTGGCCCGATCGTAGGCGCCCGAGAGGAAGCCCTTCACCGGAGACATCGCGGCCGCTGCCGGTCCG
>JAVJTD010000112.1:0-2093 GCA_040219065.1 Planctomycetota bacterium | reverse complement strand
GCGTGCGGCTGGTGTCGCCGAGCGGCGAGCGGGAGCTGGCCATTCGGGACATGTACCGCGACGACGGGATCGAGTACCTGACCAAGAAGCCGGGCGAGCTGCTCAGAGAGGTGCGACTCCCGGCGCGCGACGGTTGGCGCGCGGTGTACAAGAAGCTCCGGCGCCGAGAGGCCTTCGACTTTCCGGTGCTCGGTGTCGCGGCGAATCTTCGCCTCGAGGGTGACGTGGTCTCTGAGGCCCA
This sequence comes from Planctomycetota bacterium, assembly GCA_040219065.1. Taxonomy (GTDB): domain Bacteria; phylum Planctomycetota; class OFTM77; order OFTM77; family OFTM77; genus OFTM77. The sequence goes on along the minus strand of JAVJTD010000112.1, from coordinate 1,852 downwards.
TGTCTTTCTCGGAGGCGTCGGCTCGTGGCCCATCCGAGCGACGGGCGCCGAGGAGGTCCTGACGGGGAATCGCCTGGACGAGGAGACGATCCGTGCGGCGGGGGAGTCGGCGTATCGGCCGGCCAAGCCGCTCGACAATACGGACTTTCACATGACCTGGCGCAAGCAGATGGTGCGGCGCTACGTCGAGACAGCCCTCCGCGAGCTCGCCGCTGGCGAGCCGGTTTGACGGGCTCGGAGAGGAACAGGAGAGGTCATGCTTCACAAGAATTACATCGGTGGACGCTGGGTCGAGTCGGATAGCGACCAGGAGCCGTTCGACAGCCGGAATCCCGCGAACCTCGAGGAGGTCATCGGTCTCTTCGAGTCCTCGAGCCCATCCGACGTCGGTGCCGCGATCGAGGCCGCCGAGTCGGCGCGCTCTACTTGGGGTGCCGAGTCGATCGACAGCCGCGTCGCGAAGCTGCAGGTCTGGGCCGAGAAGCTCAACGCTCAAAAGGACGACCTCGCCAAGCTCATCACCCGCGACAACGGCAAGAAGCTCGCCGATGCCGCCGGCGAGGTGATGGGGGCGACGTTCTTCATCGGTTGCCTGCGCAAGATCGCCCAAGGCAAGGACCCCTTCAGCGTCCGTCACGTGATCGACAAGAAGAAGGGCGACTTCGGCGTCGTCATCGGCGTGCCCGCGGGCGTGTCGGGCTTGATCACTCCGTTCAACTTCCCGCTCTGGACGCCGATCATCAAGATGGCCGCCGCGCTCGCGGCCGGCTGCCCGATCGTCATGAAGTCGCCGACCGACGCGCCCGCCGCGACCCATCGCCTCGTCGAGATCCTCGATGAGACGGGCGAGTTCCCCGCCGGTACCGTGAATCTGCTCCACGGCAACGGGCTCGGCTCGGCATTCACCCAGAAGTACGTCGACCGGTTCGCTCGCCTGTCCTTCACCGGCTCGACCGAGACCGGCCTCAAGATCGGCGCCCTGGCCGCGGAGAAGAACGTCCGCTACGCCGCCGAGCTCGGTGGCCTCAACGAGATCGTGCTCGGTCCGGACATCCAAGAGAGCGACGAGCGCTTCGCCGGGTTCATCAAGGTCGCGGTCGACGGCATGCTCGCCAATGGCGGACAAATGTGCACCGCCGTCAGCCGGATCGTCGTACCCGAGGAGCGATATGCCGCCGTCGCCGAGGCGATGGTCGAGCGCATCAAGAAGTACGCGATCGGTGACGGTCTCGACGAGAAGACACGCATCACCCCGCTCACCACGCGAGACCGTCTGCAAGAGATCGCGTCCCTCGCCTGGCGCGCCAAGGGCCAGAAGGAAGGGGAGCTCCTCATCGGCGGTTCGCCGATCTCGCCGGTCGGCAACTTCGAGAGCGGCACCGACCTCCTGTTCACCGGGAACGCCGAGCAGGGCTGCTACATGGAGCCGACGCTCTTCGGCAAGGTCGATCCGACCTCGGCCATCTTGGGGCAGACCGAGATTTTCGGCCCGGTCGCGCACATCGTCACCTATCCCGGTAGCCAGCCGGATCGCATCTTCGAGATCTCGAAGACGTCCCGCTTCGGGCTTCATTCCGGGCTCATGACCGGCGACGCCAAGCTCGCCACGCGCTACGCGCTCGAGGTTCAGGCCGGATCCATCTTCTTCAACCGTCAGATCGTCTTCGCCGATCCGAGGCTCCCGTTCGGTGGCCTGAAGATGAGCGGCAATGGCGAGAAGGAGGTCGGTCCCGACGCCCTTCACTTCTGGCAGGACGAGAAGGCGATCGAGTTCGCCAAGGACCTCGGCATCTTCGCCGAGTACCTGCCCGAGAGCTGATCCGAAGTGGGCCATCTGTTCCCGGCACAGATG
>JAVJTD010000103.1:0-55462 GCA_040219065.1 Planctomycetota bacterium | reverse complement strand
GGTGCGCCATATCACGACTCTGTCACCAAGGAACCCAGGCACCAGAGCACCAAGGCACCTCTTCCCGGCCGCTTGGATGGCTCGGTGCTTGGCTCTGGGTGTTCGGTTGGTCGATCCTGACTCTGTCACCAAGGAACCCAGGAACCAGAACCCAGAGGCACCTCTTCCCGGCCGCTCGTGACTCTGTCACCAAGGAACCCAGGCACCAGAGCACCTCTTCCCGGCCGCTGCTGACTCTGTCACCAAGGAACCCAGGCACCAGAGCACCAAGGCACCTCTTCCGGGGTCTCGCCGATCGAAAGGGGGAGAGCCGCAAGCGTAGCGCCCGGTCCTCGCCGAGTCCGTCCAGGGTCCTTGCCGGTATTCGCCAGGGAGGGGACTCTGTCCGTCGAGCGATGGAGAGAACCTCGAGCGCAGCGAGACTTCGGCGAGAGGCACGCTCACAGCGAATTGGAAGTCGCGGGGAGGGCTGTTCTCTTCAAGGCCCGCTCAAAGAACTGCGAAGCGAAGCGAGCCTCTTACCAAAGCCTTGCTGGACGCAGTCTCACTCCTCGCCCGCGAACATCGCCTGCGTCATCTTCCACACGACGAAGAACAGCCCGCTGGCCACGAGTGCGACGATGCCGTAAACGATCAGCTTGCCGAGGAATCCGCGCTGAGCGACGTCCTCGGACAGCAGCCCGCCACCGCCGCCCGCCTGCGCGTACTTGCTGTACTGCAAGGTCTTGTCGTTGTGGCGGACCGCCACGCCGGAGGCCGCCGCTGGCTGCGGCTTCACTGGAGCCTTCACCCTCGGCTGGATGCCTTCGGAGTAGCTGCCCGTGCGCACGGCCTCCTGCCGGTTGAGGCGCTCGATCTCGTCGTCGTCGCCCCAGTCGATGTCGGGATCTTCGTCCTCGAAGTCGATCTCGATCTCGTCCGGCTCGGCGGCGAGGCCCTCGAAGGTGACCTCGACCGTCCCGAAGGTGATCCGGTCCCCGTCGTTCAGCTTGTGCCGGGTGGCTTTCTGCCCGTTGATGAACGTACCGTTGGAGGAGTTCAGGTCGGCGATGAAGTACTCGTCGCCGCGTCGGACCAATCGCGCATGCTGCCGCGAGATCTTCGTGTCCACGATCACGATCGAGGCGGGCTCGGATCGACCGACCGTCTCGCGGTCTCCCAGCTCGTACTCCTTACCGGCATCCGGGCCGGAGGCCACCACCAACCGGGCCATCTGAGCGCTCCTCGGGAAACCGCTTTCTCTGTCTTTCGGACCGTCATAAGATCGTTGCCAGACACGCTATCAAACGCCCTCCGGCGGGTCAAACCAACCGCTGGGTTGGCAATCCGTTCCCGGCACAGATGTCCCACTTTGCCTGACGAAGTTGGCAATCCGTTCCCGGCACAGATGTCCCACTTTGCCTGACAAAGTGGGCAATCTGTTCCCGGCACGAATGTCCCACTTTGCCTGACAAAGTGGGACATTCGTGCCGGGAACGAAACGCCCACATCGAGATCGACCGTGACATGACCCATACGTCCGCCGCAGAGCTCCGGGGACTCGGCAAGACCTACCGCTCCTTCTGGCGACGGCCTCATGTCGCGCTCGCCGAGCTCGACCTGACCATCGAGACCGGCCAGATCTTCGGGCTCCTCGGCCCCAACGGCTCGGGCAAGACGACCACCATGCGCTTGATCCTCGGGCTACTGCGACCCACCGTCGGCGAAGTCCGCGTCTTCGGCCGCTCGCCCGCCGATCCCGCCCTCTGCTCCGAGCTCGGATTCCTCCCCGAAGACTCGCCGCTCTTCGAATTCCTCACCTGCTTCGAGACCCTCGACCATCTCGCCGCCGTCTCCGGCATCCCTCGCAAGGAGCGCCGCCGCCGTGCCGAGGAGCTCCTCGACCGCTTCGGCCTCCGCCGTGCCCGCGATCGCCGCGTCCACGCCCTCTCCAAGGGCATGGCCCGTCGTCTCGGGCTCGCCCAGGCCCTCATTCATCGGCCGAGGTTCCTCCTGCTCGACGAGCCCACCTCGGGCCTCGATCCGGTCGGTATTCAAGACGTGCTGGACCTGCTCCGAGAGCTCAGAGCCCAGAGCGTCACCGTCCTTCTCTCGTCCCATCAGCTCTTCGAGATCGAGAGTGTCTGCGACCGGATCGGCATTCTGCGCGACGGCCATCTGCTGCTCGAGGGCAGCGTCGACTCCTTGCTCGTGGACTCCGATGCCTCTGAGTGGAGAGTCACTGGTGAAGCGGACGCGCTGCGCCGCGCCGAGGACGCCGCCCGCGCGGCCGGGGTCTCGTCCCTCGAGTCCTCGCCGGCGAAGCGGTCGCTGGAGAGCCTCTACCGGCAGACGATCCAAGCGGATCGGGAGGAATCTTGAGCCCTCGGCTCCTGATCTGGTGGCGGAGCTGCGTGAGCTGCGCCTCCCAGGTCCTGATCGCCCACGCTCGGCGGCCGGGAGTCCTCATCCTCGTCCCGGCGACGGCCATCCTCGCGCCTCTCGTCGCCACGGGAGTCGTCGGTGCCGACCCCAGTGGATCAGCGCGCTGGGCGGAAGGCCTCGCCTTTGGATCGATCGTCGTCCTCGGCCTGCTCCTCGCCGGATCCCACGCCGCGACAGCCCTCGCCGAGGACTTGGAGCAAGGCCGCATGGCGCTGCTCCGGACGCGCAGCGCTCCCGGCAGCTCCATCGTCTTCGGCCGCTGGTTGGGGAGCTGGGCCTTCTTCCTCCTGTGGCTGCTCTTGACCGGAGTCCTGTCGGTCGTCCCGGTCAACGTCTTCGTTCACCAAGGCGGTCCGTGGCCCACGACTCGCGAGTTCGTGACGCCCGTCGATGTCGACTTCGGTGAGCTCCCCGAGCCGGGAGAGCCGTACGTCCTGCCAGCAGGCAGCTCGGGGAGGATCCGATTCCGCGCCGCGGCCCTCCGGCACGGCGCACCCGTGCCCATGCAGGTGGCCTTGGCCGTTCGCTTCTCCCGGCGATCCTCGGATTCGGGATCGTTCCGGGCCCTGGAGAAGGAGCTGCCCCTCGAGGTCACTCTTCAGCTTCGGGATGGCTCGACAATCCCTCTCTTCGAGGGTGAAGTGCCTTGGCAGCCACGCCTGCGCCTGAAGGTGCCGCCCGAGCTCCCTTCGATTCCGGACTCGGTGATCCTGCGCCATCAGGATCCCGATGCGGTGCTCCTCCTCGCCGCCGAAGACGTCCGCCTCTTCGGCGGCCGCCGGCCAGCCTGGCTGGACCGCTTCCAGGTCGCGGTGGGCTTGTCCTTGCTCGCGGGGCTGCTCCTGGCCGGAGCGATCTGCGCCTCTTCGGCGGTCTCGGCGCCCGTCGCCCTCCTGTGCGCTCTCGGCTTCTTCGTTCTGGGACAATCCTCGGGCTGGCTCGAGGAGGTCTTCGATCATCTGGCGGCGGGACATCGCCTCGGTCACGTCCATGGGGAAGCCGAGCCGCTGCCGACTCCGGCGAGGATCTTCTTCGGAGCGCTGGCTCGGTGCTTTGGAGCGTGTCCGGATTTCCGGGAGTTCGAGCTCTTGGACCAGATGCTCTCGGGTGAGGCGATCCTTTGGACCCAGCTCGCCGCGGCGGCAGGCTGGATGCTGCTGTACAGCTTGCCGATCCTCGCCGCCGCCTCGTGGATCTGGAATCGCCGGGAGATTCGTTGATGCGAATGCGCGCCAGCCTGATCCTCATCGCACTCGGCTTGGCCGGAATGCTCTGGAGCTCGTCGAACCGCCCGCGTCGGCCGCCGGAAGTCGCCGAGCCTCCGGCGACCTGGATCAACAAGATCGGGCACCTGTTGGGACCTGGGCGGCTCCTCGTGCGGGACGTCCTCTGGTTCCGGCTGCTGGAGGACATCGAGCTGGGGCGGACCTGGCGAGCGAAAGGGCAGATGGAGTTGCTCGTGCAGCTCTCTCCCCACGAGATCGAGGCTTGGAAGTACTTGGGACAGCACCTCGCGTACGACGTGGCGGCCACGACGGTGGATCCCGCCGAGCGCCAGAGCTGGGTGGACGAGGGGACACACCGCATCGAGGAAGGGCTGCGGCATCATCCCGACAGCAAGGTGCTCCATTACACCTTGGCCCGCCTCCTGACTCCCTGGCAGGTGATCGAGAGCAGCGAAGCCGAGCCGGGACCCGAGGAGGACCGGGCCCTCGAGCACCTCGCGATGGCGACCCGGGAGCCCGACCCTTTGTTCGACGCGCTGTATCTCGAGGGGACCTTGCTTCGTCGCCGCGCCAGCCGGGCGATCCTCGCGAGAGACTTCGAATCGGCGCAGCGCCATTGGGCGGCGAGCGAGATGGTCCACCGCCGTATCGAGCGACTCATCGTGGAGCTGTCCACTGAGCCGGATCCCCTGGTGCTGGAGCCCCTCTGGAGCGAGTACTGCCACGCCTGGCTCCGTCTGCTCGAAGGCGACGAGAGTGCGCGAGCATTGATCGAGACATTTCCGCGCGACCACGAGCGGGACCTCCTCCTCGATCAGCTCGACTGAAAAGCCCAAAGGCACACCGCCCAAATTCCCGACAGGGCGAGGGCTCCGAGCGATCTCGCATGAAAACCTGCAGCTCGCGTGGTCCGCGACTCCGGCCGATCTCGAATGACTCTGCAGCAAATTGTCGCTCGCGTCAGGCTCGGGTCGTTCTACCCTGGTGTAGGGGATCCTTGTGCGTGAGCCCGAACGCACGATTGGGGTGTCGCTGCTTGCGACCGAGAGTTGGAGAGGGAGGCGGCCGTGGCCATCTGCAGTCGATGTCGCCATTTTCGCCCGTCGGTGGGTGAGTGTGGTCTTTTGATCGAGGGTCGAGTGAGAGAGATGATCTCATCGGGACTGCCATGCCGGATCGTGCAATACGTGCACGATCAAGCATCGGCATTGACGATGCGCCTGAAGACGGGAGGGCCGGTGAGTGGGGCGGACGTAGCGCAGGAGCTCCTTTCGCGAGCCGTCGGTTGGACCCGGCGGCAGCTTCCCGCTTCCGTGCGAGAGAGGAAGCACTTCTATGCGTTCCTCAAGCGCTGTCTGCAGAATATCGGTGTCAGCACTCTTCGCAGGTCTCGTCAGTTCGTTCGCGTCCGGTGCTCACAATGTCGCCACTACCGAACCGGACCCCTCGGGGCTAGCTGTGGCCTGGCCACGATCGAGACCGATGCCGGAGTGATCGCGAATCCCTACTCGGGGACGTCCGCAATCGACGCTCATACCGACCCGCGCCAGCTCTCGCCCGCCTGCCGCAGCTTCTCACCCTTCAGGATCACGGGCCCCAGCCTACAAGGACAGTCGGCACCGCGGCATTCGGGGCTGGGTCGCGACCCGGCCGCGCTCGCGATCGAGGCCGAGCTCGTGGATTGGCTGGAAGCGGAGCTGAACCGGCTCGTGACCCGAGTTCCACGAGCCACGAAGGCATTTGTGAGCGTACGATTGCGAGAACGTGCCCCCACAGCGGTGGCCGAGGAGCTTCATGTCAGTGTCCGGACATTGCAGCGTGACGTCAGCCGAGTCGCTCAGTGGCTCGCCCAGGCCTTTACCGAGCGTTTCGGCGGTCGAGACTGAATCGAATTGTGGGAGGCTTTCAAGGATCGTCCCATGACCGATCGAGAATCGAGGGAGCTCGGAGAGCTACTCGAAGAATACCGGCGCTCGGGTCGGCCGTCTGAGCTGGCCGACCGAACCAGGCAGGAGACTTGCCCCGACGATCCCTCGCTGGCCCGGCTTCAAGGCTGCGCCGACGAGCAGCGCCACGCCGATCTGTGTCGCCACGTGCTCTACTGCGATCGTTGCTTTCGGAAGGCGCGCCAGCTCGGGTACTTGGCCGACGACGAGTGGGATGTCCTGCGCGTGAAGGACTGACAGCCGCGTCGGGGAAACGGCTGGGTGACTTCGGCGGCGGGGCAACCGCCGGAGTCGGCCGGCCGATTTGCGAGTGGATCGCTCGGTCGAGGTGGAGCTCCTTTGCAACGGGGGCCGCGGCGATCCGAGCGCCCAATCGGGGCGATGCTTGAACTGACCGGGCTCATCAAGGATCATCACGACCCGTTCAGCAGAGCGCCGAGGGGCAGTGCGGACGTCGGAGGCCGAAGGCCCCGACATGAACACGAGGAGCGAGTGCAGCGATGAGCCTTCGAGTCACGGTACGTGCCGGTCGAGTGGAGTTCGATCTGGAGCTCGACGATTCTCCCGTCACGACCCAGATCGACCGCCTGGTCCCATTCGAAGGCACGTGCAAGCTCTGGGGTGAGGACATGAACTTCCCGCTGCCGACTCGAGTCGATGTCGGAGGCGCTCGAGGCTCGATGAGCGTGAACACGGGCGATGTGGCCTACTGCCCGGCCGACGCCACCCTGCGGATCTACTTCGGCCGGACGCCCTTCAGCGGCATGGAGCAGCCGATGCCGCACAAGTCGGTGATCGTGTTCGGCCGCGTCGTCGGCGACTACCAGGTGCTCCAGCGAATCGAAGAGGGCGCCCGGCTGAAGATCAGCCGCGCCAGCAGCGTCCCTGGCTGAGGAGCCCGCCACTGGGAGCCCGCCACTGGGAGCCCGCTCGAAGCAGCCTCGTGCGTTTCGGAGTCTCGGCTTCCGATGGCACCTCGCGGCAAACTGCAGTGGCTTCATTCGGCGTCTCAGAATCAAGAGAGCCCGAACGACCTTCGGAAGGGCCGATCGGCGAAGCCCGTTCGCCAGTCGTGCGTCCAGGACGCCTCGAGTCGTCAGGGGAGTCCGTCGATCGAGCCAGCTCACCAGAGCTCGCCCGGGCTCTGATCGTCCAAAACGCGTTGCCAAGTCATCGATCTCCACGAGAGGAGATCGTTGGAACGGTGCAGGGTAAGGGCTCAACAGGCCGAGAGCATCACGGACCCCGGTGAAAGCCGCGGGAGCCCCCGATCCGACGCAGATCAGAGGCACACCAGAGACCGCAAGGACCTCTCGGCCTGCTGATCCCAACCCAACTCAGGGCTCGGTCCTCCGCCAGAGCCACCCGGCTCGAGGACCGCGTGTCATTCCTTCGCGGTTTAGAGGGGAGGTGGGCTGTGGGCATAACGGAGTTTTTCGAGGGGCCGGCGTTCGTTTCGCCGAACGCCACGCCGACGCTCAGTTCGTTTGAAGGACGCGGCTCACCCCGATGCCGGAATGAGCCGCGATCGGTTCACGGCGATAGTCGAGATCGCGTGAGTGTTTGAGTGAATGTGTCTCGAGGAGCCGGCAAGTGTCGTCGCGTACTCACGTCGGACAAGGGAGCCTGGGAGCACAAGCGTCGTGCTCCCGAATGAGCTCACCAGTACTTCTGCTCCCAGGACGAGACGACGAACGCCGCACCTGGCTTGCCGCCGATCGCGATCACGACGGTGCCTGCGACCTGGGCGGTCGCGGTCCGATGCAGCTTCGACTCACCGACGAACACGAACGTCCCGGCCGGTGCATCGACCACCTCGCCGGCGACCTCGAAGCGGGCATGGCCTCGAGCGACGTAGTACAGCTCTTCGTGCTGGGTCCCGGACTCGTCGTGGGGCTCGATCACGGTGTTTCCGGACTGACTCGCGATGTTCGCATTGATGCCGAAGGATTGAATGCCGAAGTGATGCCGCACCGGCTTCCACTCGTAGGAGCCGGGATCGGCGGCGACGGGCGAAGCGATTTCTTCCAAGCTCACGGCCTTGACGGCGGTCGACATGAGGAGTCTCCTCGCGATGTTGTCTGGCGCCTCGTGTGAGGAGGCGCTAACCGGTAAAACGCATTTACTGGTGTCAAAGCCTAGCGTTCAGTCCGTAACCTGTCAAAAGGTTTCACTGGTGACACAGCTCGTCGCTCCGGGCGACCTCGAAGTCGTTCGCGCGTTCGTCAACACGATCAACCTGGAATCAGGCGTCGACCGGATGGAGAAGCCGGCCGCCCTTCGGGCCTGGCTCTCGGAGCAAGGGCTGCTCGAGGGCGTGGCACGGGTCACGGCCAAGGATGTCGAGCTCGCAAAGGCTGTCCGGGAGGCGATACGAGCGCTTCTTCGGGCCAACGCGGGTGACGATCTCGACCCCGATGCGATCCGAGTGCTCGATCGAGCCGCCGAGACGACAGGTGTAAGGCTTCGCTTCTCGGCCACCGGCGCACGGCTCGAGTCGGGTGCCGGCGGGGCTAGGGGCGCGATCGGTAGCCTTCTCGCCATCGTCGCCGCTGCCATGGGCGAAGGAACGTTTGATCGTATGAAGGCCTGCCGAGAGGGGAGCTGCCTCTGGGCCTTCTACGACCACTCGAAGAACCGGTCGAGGACCTGGTGCTCCATGAAGGTCTGCGGCAACCGCACCAAGGTCCGGAGCTACCGAAGACGACAGGGTGATGATTGATCACCGAAGGAAAAGAAGAGCTCCCCGGCCCTCGGGAATGGAGGGCGGGGAGCGACTGAGAGCGAGTTTCGGGTTGAGATCCGGAGGCGGTCAGCTCTGGGCGATCGGCGCGCTGCTCTCGCCGCGCTTCGGGATCGGGAGCACCATCGGAACGTTTCGCTGATACTGGCGGTAATCGTTGCCGTGGATTCCGACCAGGTCGCGCTCTTCGATGTGCAGCGTGATCAGGATCCAGATCGTCGTGATGCTGGCGAACATCAGGCGACCGCTGGTCATCGTCGGAGCCGACCAGAAGGCGATGAAGAAGCCGAGCATCAAGGGGTGACGCACGAAACGGTACAAGCCCGTGACCTTGAAGCGCGGCTGCCGGTACTCGCGGCCCATTCCGTAGAGGACGGTCTGCTTCAGTCCGAAGAGATCGAAGTGGTCGATGATGAAGGTCGAGATCAGCACCGTCGCCCAGCCGATTCCGCACAAGGCCCAGATCATGCCTTCCGCGACCGGCGACTCGACGCTCCAGATCACGTCGTTCATCGGGCGCCACTGCCAGAACATCAGCGCCAGGATGCCGCAGGTGAAGAGCACGAACGTGCTGCGCTCCATCGGCTCGGGGACGATCTTCGTCCACACGCGCTTGAAGGCCGGCCTCGCCATGATGTTGTGCTGCACCGCAAAGAGGCTGAGCAGTCCGCCATTGATCAGGAGGGCCCTCAGAAGGGAGGTCGGCTCGCCGTCGTTGATGCCCTTCGGCACCACGAGATCGCTCACGAAGCCGATGGCGTAGCAGAACGTGGGCAGGAAGATCGCATAGACGATGACGCCGTAGAGAAGGACACCAAGACGCTTCATGACATGACTCCGGTCAAAGACTCCGACAGGGAGCCGACTCGCGCGGATACCGAACCGCGTCGCTCCCGCGACAAGAGCAGGAACACGGGCCGACCGAGACTCCCGCAGAAGTTTTTGAGCCCGAGCCCGCGCGACCGTCAATCAGAGCCCGCCGAGCAAGAAGACGCTTCCTCGATGCCGCTGACGCTGGAGCAGAAAGGCGCCGAGCGAGGGTCCTCTCAGGGAGTGCCGTCTGCCCTCAATGAAAGCTGTCTTTGAGCAGGGCGAAGCAGCCACCGATCAAGAGCCCGTCGATGGCGAGGCCGATGAGGGCTCCGAGTCCCAGGCTGATCCACTGCCGCCGATTCGGTCGGAGCCAGGCGATGCCCGCAGCGATGACGACCGCGAATAGCAGCAGTCCGAGCCAATCGTCGCCGGGCAACACGATGAAGAGGAAGACCACCGGGAGCGCCAAAAGGATCGCGATTCCCGAGATCATCCAACCCTTGGAGAATCGGGGCTCTCCGGTATCGGACATGCGATCTCCTGTCCTCAGAGGTACCAGCGGGGCATGAAGCACCGCTCCAGCAGCAGGGCGACCGAGGCGGCTCCGATGAAGAAGTCCGCCCGCTCGCCCTTTTTCGGGAACGCCGCCGCGAGAATCAAGAGCGGCAGCAAGAAGAGGTACCAGGCGCCCAGGTGCCCCAGTGACGTGAAGAGCGCCGCGAAGATGGCGAAGATCGCTCCGCGGATCATCGTCAGGATGCGTGTCCGCTTCCGCCGATCCTCCGGCGGGCCGGGGTGCTTCATCGCCGGGCTCCCAAGCAGGAAGCCGCCCGAGCTCGCCTCAGCAGGTAGGCCAGGCTGCCATCAGAAAAGCGAAGAATCCGACGATCAGCACAGTCAGGAGCGTGATCCCGGTGCCGACTCCGATCCAGACCGCCCGCTCGGGCCGCACGATCGCCATTCCCCAGCCAAGGATGAAGAGGCCCGCCAGGACCAGGAACGGGTGGATGAAGACCAGGATCCAAGGGAGGAAGGAGACCCCCAAGCCTTGTGCGAATCCCTTCCAGGCGGCGGGTTTCGTGCTCTCTCTCTGCGCTCGGATGTTCATCCCGCATCTCCTCGTGAAGGACCGACTTTCGAAAGCTCATTGGGATTCCCGGCCTCACCCTTCCATCCGATCGCCGGGCAGCGCGGCGGCCCAGAACACCACGGGCAGGACCCAGAACAACCAGCCCAGGTGCGGTGCCAGCATCCAGCACACCATCGTGAACGTTCCGGCGATCAGGGCATCGGTGCCCGAGAGCAGCCGTCGCGGGTCCGGCCACTTCATCGCATCACTCCTTCATCCTCTCGATACATCAAGTTGTACGTATCGAACGGGATGATCCGTCCGTCCGAATGCGCGATGTGCACGCAGGTCCGCTTCACGCTGCGCATGTCCATGCTGTGTGCGTCGAGGAACTGCATCACGATCAACCGGAACACATCCTCGTATCCGAAGCCTCGCGCCTCGAATTTCGGCAGGCAGCACAGGAGCTGAGCCAAAGAGCCTCCGGCCGACTCCGGGGAGTGCGACGTGCGGAAGAGTCCGAGCAGATGCTCTTCCAAATCGCGGTGCTTCTCGAAGGCGATCGTGTTCGACGTCAAAGGCTGCAGCGCCTCTTCACCGAGCAAGCCGGTCAACGGCACCGGCCCATCCTTCGTCTTCAGCGCATAAGCCATCGCGATGCACTCGGGATGACACGGCACGGGCACGATGTCCTCTCCGCGAAAGTGCCGGCTCTGCTCGATCACGCGCCGTCGCACCTCGGACACTGTCAGCCGATCTCGCGCCGGATCGAAGCCGACATGCCTTCCCGCCACCTGCACGGGCTGCAGCGTCAACCCACGCACGCAGCGCTGAGCCAACGCGAAGTCGATCTGCTCGCCGAGCTCGTCCTCGTTGAGCCCGCGCTGCACGACGCTGACCAGCGTCGTCGAGAGGTTCAACGCGTTCAGCCTCTCCAGCGCCTTGGCTCTCACATCGCGCAGGTCGACGCCTCGCAACCGCTTCAACGGCTCTTCGCGCAGTGAGTCGAATTGGAGGTAGATCTCGAAGCCGGGCGCGAGCTCGGCCAGCCGCTCGGCGAAGCCGTCTTCTTCGGCGATGCGGATGCCGTTCGTGTTGAGCATCAGGTGACGGATCGGCCTTCGCTTCGCCGCTTCGAGGATCTCGAAGAGCTGCGGGTGCAACGTCGGCTCGCCGCCACTGATCTGCACCACGTCGGGCTCGCCCTCGTTCGCGACGATCGCATCGAGCATCGCTTCGATCGTCTCGAGCGATCGGTAGCCCGGGCGATGGGGACCGGACGCCGCGTAGCAGATCGGGCAGCTCAGGTTGCAATGATCGGTGACCTCGACGAGCGTCAGGCAGGAGTGCTGCTCGTGGTCGGGGCACAGACCGCAGTCGAAGGGACAGCCGCGCTCGATCGCGGTATTGAAGCGCTTCGGTATCTGCCCGGGGCGTACCGCGCGTCGCGTCGCGTGCCACCACTCGAGGTCGTCGGCGACGAGCACTTTCTCGCGGCCGTGCTCGGGGCACCACTTCGAGAGGATCACCCGATCGCCCTCGGCAATGATCTTCGCCTCCACCTTGCGAAGGCAGGTTGCACACAAGGAGTTCGTCAGCTCGAGGAAGGTGTAGGCGCGATCAGCCATCGGCGGGAAGCTCCTGCGGAACCCGTGAGATCTGCCAAGCGGCGACCGAGAGCCCGGCGAGGCAGGCCATCTGGATCGCGCTGAGGGAGACGAGAGGATACGTGAAGCGCGGCTTGAGGAAGTCGACGGCGAAGCGCATGAGCAGGTAGCCGATCATCATCTCGCGAAAGAGCCGGCCGTTGGGCAACGCAGGCGCGCGGCGCCACAGGACGACGCCGAGCAACGCGAGCAGCGCGATCTCGTAAAGCTGCGTCGGGTGACGAGAGATGCCGTCGCCGAAGTCCACTCCCCAAGGCAACGAGGTGGGCAGGCCGTACGTCTTGTCCTCGAGGCCGGCGAAGAAGCAACCGACGCGACCGATCGCCATGCCGAGCAGCACGGGGAAGACGAAGAGGTCGCCCGTCGCAGTTCGCCAGCCGGCGATCTTCTTGCCGAGCTCCACACCGATCCAGCCGCCCAAGACGCCACCGACGATCGTCTTGCCGCCGATCCAGACGCGCGGATCCGAGCGCAAGCTCCAGTAGTGAACCGGCGACTCGAGCCAGGCGAGGACCTTGGCACCGAGCAACGCGCCGAGAAGAAGGCCCGCCACGACGACCGGCACCGACTGCGAAGGCAGCCGTGCCGCCCCTGACCGCCGCCTCGAGCGCCAGAACCATTGCCCGCCTGCGGCGTAGGCGAGCATCTCGAACAGCGTGTGGATGGAGAAGACTTCCATGGGCGACCACGATACGGCCGGAGCGTTCGGCTGACCATCGCGCCGCTCGAATAGCTGAGATAAGCGGAAGTGCGTTGGGCCCGGCGCGCGCGATCGTCAGGATCCAGACTCGCCTGACCGAACCAGAGCCCGTGCGATCGAAACGGAAGGAGGTCTTCGTTTCAAATGAAGCTTCCACGACGGAGCCACCCATCGCGCGGGAAGGAGCCGAGCAAGGGGCGCGTCCGAAGGGTCGGGCACCGATCGACGCCTGAAATGAACCAACATGACCAAACACGACTCGGCCTCGAGACCACGCAACGCCATCTTCCCGTCAGCGTTCTTCGCAGCGGCCGCCGGAGGGCTCGCCGGCTTCGGTCTGGGGCTGGCCGGGTGGATCGCGCTGGCAGTCTTCTCGTGCCTTCCGATCTTCTTCATCGCCCAAGACGGACCCGACCGCCGCAACCTGTGGGAGCTCGCCACCGGCCTCTTGGTCGGGGCGACGACCGTGGGGCTCGTGGTCGGATGTTGTTACGTTGTCATCAACGTACACAGGGGATCGTGATTCGCGGTGAGCTCGTGTGTCATCGGCCGGCTCATCATCACTCTCCGAGTGAGCCTGTGGGTGTTGCCTCTCTCGGAACGGAAAACGCCTTGAACGAGCAAGCGACCCAGCCCAGCTACTCGATCTTCTTCTCGAGTCTCGGGTTCCTGGTCGCAGTGAGCATTCCGTGGGGACTCTTGTTCGGGTTCCTCTTCAGCAGCCCGCTGCCGATCCTCGGGGTGCCGACAGTCGCCGCCTTCGTCGTGCTCTTCGCCTGGCCGGGCCGACGGCAATGGAAGGGGCTGGGCTACGGGATCTTGATCGGACTCGCCGTCGATGCCCTGATGATCGGCGGGTGCGTTGCCTCGGGAGCTCTGCTCGATTGGGTGACCGGCCACTGAACCCGCCAGGACGACCGCTGGCAAATCGCTGCGCCTTTGGGACACTGAGAGATCCCCAGGATCGGGCCCGCCGGATCGACCGGCTGCCCGGAAGGAGCATCCGGATGGACCCGAAGATCACGACGAGCGTCACGCAGCTTCTCGAGAAGTGCCGGGGCGGCGACGAGGCCGCGCTCGAGCAAGTCTTGCCCTACGTCTACGAGGAGCTGCGGAACCGCGCCGAGGGATACCTCGGCTCCGAGCGCAAGGACCACACGCTCCAGCCGACCGCGCTGGTTCACGAGGCGTACCTGCGGCTGGTCCGCCAGGATCAGCAGCACTGGGAGAATCGGAAGCACTTCCTGGCCCTGGCCGCCATCTCGATGCGGCGGATCCTCATCA
This sequence comes from Planctomycetota bacterium, assembly GCA_040219065.1. Classification (GTDB taxonomy): domain Bacteria; phylum Planctomycetota; class OFTM77; order OFTM77; family OFTM77; genus OFTM77. The sequence continues at coordinate 41,590 of JAVJTD010000103.1, read as the reverse complement.
ACCACGCCGAGAAGCGCGCCGCTCTCAAGCGCGGCGGCAAGCGCAGGCGCGTCACGCTCTTCGAGGCGGAGAGCCCGTTCGACGAACAGGCCGACGATCTCCTGGCGCTCGATGAAGCTTTGAAGCGCTTCGAAGAGGTCGACCCCGACAAGGCCCGGATCGTCGAGATGCGATTCTTCGCGGGCCTGACCAATGAAGAGATCGCGCGGTCGCTCGACGTCTCCACACGCACGGTCGAGCGCGGCTGGCGACTGGCTCGCGCCTGGCTGCGCAAGGAGATCGAAGGAAGCTCCGATGAGTCCCAATTGGCAGATGGCTGAGAAGGTGTCATGACCGGCGAGCGCTGGCACAGAGTCGAAGGACTCTTCTTCGAGGCGATCGAGATGTCCGAGCCCGAGCGCTCCGCGTTCCTCGATGACGCGTGCGGCGACGACGCCTCGCTCCGATCCGAGGTCGAGGCGCTGATCGAGGCTGACGAGAAGCCGACTCGGCTAGGGGAGCCGCCGACACCGGGCGAGCTCGGCGAGATGCTCGCCGCGGCCCGGCCGACCGACTCCCCGATCGGGCCGGGCACGCGCCTGGGCGCCTACCGGATCGAAGAGCGCATCGCCGCCGGAGGCATGGGGGCCGTTTACCGCGCCGTTCGCTCCGACGAGGAATACCGGCAGGTCGTCGCCATCAAGGTGATCCGCGAGGACTCCGTCGGGCGCGAGTCCTTGATGCGCTTTCGCCAAGAGCGGGACGTGCTCGCCCGCCTGACACACCCGAATATCGCGCGGCTCATCGACGCGGGCGTCGAGGGCGGCGGACGACCCTACCTCGTCATGGAGTTCATCCAGGGCGAGCCGCTCGACGATTACTGCGCCGATCGCGAGCTATCGATCCGCGAGAGGCTGGAGCTGTTCCGCAAGGTCTGCGACGCGGTCCAGTACGCGCATCAAAACCTCGTGGTGCATCGCGACCTCAAGCCGAGCAACATCCTGGTCGACGAGCACGGCATCCCCAAGCTGCTCGACTTCGGCATCGCGAAGATCTTTCGCGCCGACGACTCGACACCGATGCCCGGCCTGACTCGCACGGGCGCACGGCCGATGACGCCCGATTATGCCAGCCCTGAGCAGGTGCGCGGCGAGCCGATCTCGACGGCGAGCGACGTGTACACCCTCGGTGTCGTGCTGTACGAGATCCTGACGGGCCGCAAGCCGTTCGCCGGACGCTCACCGCATGAGATGGCGCAGGCGATCTGCGAGGAAGACCCGCCGCTGCCTAGCCAGGCCGTCGGCCAGATGGACCGCGACTCGACCCTCACGGAGGCGGATGGCCAGACCCGAGTCACGCGCGCCTCGAGCGGCACACGCTCGCGCGAGTCGGTGAAACGTCTGAAGCAGGCGCTCATCGGCGATCTCGATCGAATCGTCCTCCGGGCGCTCCAGAAGGAGATCCCGCGCCGGTACGCCTCGGCCGAGCAGCTCTCCGAGGACATCGCGCGCTACCTCGACGGGCGTCCGGTGCTCGCGCAGAAGGACTCGTGGAGCTACCGCACGCGTAAGTTCCTCCGCCGCCATCGCAACGCCGTGGCCGCGGCCGTGCTCATCGGACTGAGCTCACTCGCGGGGGTTTGGAGCGTCGTGTCGTCGGCTCAGACCGTCGAGACTCAACTCGTCGAGATCGAGCGCCTCGCCGATCTCACGCGCTACACCGACCTCGTCGAGGAGGAGAGCCAGCTCTGGCCGCCCGTGCCCGAGAAGATCGCGGCGCTCGAGGACTGGATTCGACGCGCCGAGGAGCTCGTCTCGAGGAAGGAGCTTCACCGTGCCGATCTCGAGGCGTTGCGGGCGAGGGCGCTGCCCTACGATGAGCCCACGCGTCAGGAAGACCTCAAGGCGCATTCGCTCGCGGGGGAGCTCGAAGCGTTTCGGCTGCGCCGTGCCGCTACCCAGATCCGAATCGAGCGAGCGGAGGAAGATCCCGAGCTTCTCAAAGGCATGGCCGACCGGTTCGACGCGGAGATCGCCCGGCTCGAGCCGCTCGTCTCCGAGCGCCGCACATGGTGCTTCGAAGCGGTCGAGGAACAGTGGCGCCACGACAAGCTCGCCGAGCTGGTCTTGGAGCTCGATCGGCTCAGCGATCCCGAGCTCGGGCTCTTGAGTCAGGTGCGGCGCCGATTGCAAGAGGCGAGCACGGTCGCCAAGGAGACCCTCGAGGCGCCGGCCGCCGAGTGGGCCGCCGCCGTGACGGCGATCGCGGACCCCGAGGTCTCGCCGCTCTACGGCGGATTGCGAATCGAGCCCCAGCTCGGGCTCATTCCGATCGGACAGAATCCTCAGAGCGGTCTCTGGGAGTTCTACCACCCGATGCTCGGCTCGATGCCGGAGCGCGAGGAAGACGGCAGCTTCGAGATCACCGAGAAGTCCGGGCTGATCTTCGTCCTGATCCCGGGCGGACAATTCCGGATGGGCGCGCGGACACCCGAGGCCTTGGAATCTCTCGAGGACCCCAATGTCGATCCATACGCTCAGCCGCACGAGAAGCCGGTGAACGAGGTCTCCCTCGATCCCTTCTTCTTGTCCAAGTACGAGATGACGCAAGCGCAGTGGCTGCTGATCTCGGGAGACAACCCGTCCTTCTTCCAGGCACCGCACGATCAACTCGGCAAGATCGTCGACATCCGTCACCCGGTCGAGATGGTGAGCTGGACTCTGGCGCGCACGACGCTCCAGCAAGCCGGGCTGATGCTGCCGACAGAAGCGCAATGGGAGTACGCAGCCCGAGCGGGGACCACGACCCCGTGGTTCATCGGCCACCAGCCGCAAGGTCTGGATCGATACGGAAACTTCGCCGACGAGGCCGCCGGCCGCGCCAATGCGCCATGGGGGACGCTACCGACCTCGAGGGGCTACGAAGATGGCTATGTCGTTCACGCGCCTGTCGGCACTTACCTGCCCAACCCTTGGGGACTGTACGACATCGTCGGCAACGTTTGGGAATGGGTCGACGACGACTACGGGCCGTACTTGATACCCGGGCAGCCCGGCACGGGACTCCGAATGTTACGCGGCACCGACGTGCGAATCGGCCGAGGCGGCAGCTACCGAGACCCGTTCTTCAGCCAGCGCTCCAGCCACCGCGGCTCCGGCAAAGCCGAGGTCCGCCAAGAGAACATCGGCATCCGCCCCGCCCGCGCCCTGGCACGTTGAAGCCAGAGCCCAAACCACAGAGCCCGCGCGCCCGAGACGGGAATAGGTCGCCGAGCTGGAAGCCGCTTCCGCGACATCGCTGACGATCGAGCTAGAAAGCGCCGAACAAGGGGCCAATCGCGTCGTTCGGACCGCCGGCTTCAGCCGGTCTCCGTGTCCTCCCACAGAGCCCGCGCGCCCGAGACGGGAAGAGGTCGCCGAGCTGGGAGCCGCTTCCTCGATGAAACGGACCATCGAGCCAGGAGGCGCCGAGCAAGGGGCCGCTCGCCGCATTCGGACCGCGGGCATCCGCCGGTCTCGGTGTCCTCCCACAGAGCCCGCGCGCCCGAAACGGGAAGAGGTCACCGAGCTGGAAGCCGCCGACTCGACGCTGCCGACCATGGAGCCAGGAGGCGCCGAGCAAGGGGCCGCTCGGAGTGCGCCGTCGTCGCAACGACGGCCCCGGCCCGAGGTCGCTCTTGAACGCCCTCACCGACTGACCCGGTCTGTGACTCGCCCGACTTGGGCACTCCATTGGACTCGGGCTCAGTCTCATCAGGCGCCGCACTTTTCTGTCGCGCCGCTTCGTCCTGACACTGCAGAATCGAGTCTGCCGCGATCGAGAGAATCGAAGGGAGTGCCTTATGGACCGCCTGCCAATGGCTGGGGCGCGCGCGCGAGCGCGGCGAATCGCCTCGCGCGGATTCTGGCTCTGCTGCCTGGCTTCCTTGTGTGCTTGTGAAACGCGCTCGGGTGCGTCGGGACTTCCGGCTGCGGTCCAGTCGGCTCCTGCTCAGGTCGTGTATCGCTATCCCGAGCCCGATGCCCGAGGCATCCGGTCCGACGCGATCGTGACCGTGCAATTCGATCGAGAGCTTCTCGCGAAGTCCGTAGATGACGATTCCGTCCTGCTGCTCGCGCACGACTCGATCGTGCCGGCGGCTGTCGCCCTCCATCGCGAGACGATTCGGCTGGCTCCGAAGTCGCCACTCGAGGCAGGAGTTCGGTATGCCGTGCTCCTGACCCCCGAGATTCGTGACCTGTCCGGTCGCTCGATAGCCGGCGAGGTTCGCTGGACATTTCGTGCAGGCAGCCTCACCCCGTTCGTGGTCGAAGGGACCGAGCCGGAGAACGGCGCCGAGATCACGAACCTCGAACCGGTGATTCAGATCTACTTTTCGGAGGAGCTCGATCCGACCAGCGTGGGGAGCGCGAGTGTGCAGCTACTTTCCGGCTCGTCCGACACACCGGGGCGGATCGAGGTCTTGGAAGATGTGATCCTTTTCGAGCCGGTGCAGACCCTCGCTGAGGGACGCCAGTACCGGATCCGAGTCGCTGCGGGCATCGAGAGCTTGTCGGGCGAGGCACTGGCCGAACCCTATACCTCCGCTTTCTCGACCTCATCTGGATCGCCACCCGAGGTGACCTGGGTCGTTCCAGCTCCATCCCAAAAGGACGTTCCTTCGGATCAGGAGATCGAGGTCCACTTCACGAAGCCGATTGCCGGTGACTCGGTCAAGGAAGGAAACGTTTCGATCGTCGACGATCTGGGCCACCTGCTCGCCTACGAGTCGGCGGTATCGGATTCTGTCATTCACCTGAGAACCCGTGACCTCTTGCCCAAGAGGTCTCGCGTGTCAGTGACGATCCAGGACGTCGAGGATCTGCAGGGACGACGCATGGTGACCCCATACACCTGGAGCTTCACGGTCGCCGATTGGGTCCTGGATCCGCCGGTCCGACTGGATGTCGGTCAGGATCGCACGACAGCCCGGCTTCAGCACCTGACCGCTGATCGCGAAGGAAACCTGTTCGCTTCGTGGGAGCGCCTTTACATCGATGCGGACCGGCTAGGCATCGAAGGGGCTCGCTATTCCAAGGACGAGAAGACCTGGCAGCCTCCGGAGCCCATCGCGGAGTTCGCAATCGGAAGAAGCTCGTACACGAGTCAGGTCTCGGTTGCCCACGGGAAGGGACAGTCGACGGTGCTCTGGACCTTGGATGGTGAGATTCGGGCACGCAGGTACGATAGCGACAATGGACATTGGGGGCAGAGTCGAGTCCTCTTCGCGTTGCCGGGAATGGCAAATTCCATCCGAGTCGCTGAGGACCCCTCGGGAGATCTGATCGCCGCGTGGATCCATCGAGCGGACGGCGATGGTCTGAACCGACCTCACCTGGCTTGGTGGAGCCGCACCACCGATAGCTGGAGTCCGGCCAAAGGGGTTCCTGGCGGCGAGGCTCACAATGCATCCAATCTGCGATTGGCTGCGGGGTACGACCGGAGAGCCATCATCGCTTGGGATCACAATGATTTCGTCGAACGCTGGTTCTATGCGCGACAGCTCTTCGGGCCGGATAGCGAGGGGAATCTCCACCGGATCCAACAGCTGGAGGGGTTACAGGACTCCAGGATCTCATTCGGTCCGACCGGTCTCGGCTTCCTGGTGATTCGTTCCGCGACGGGATTCGAGTCCGCGGACGCGTTCGTCACGACGTACGACGGACACGTCGATACGATGATCGATGGTCCACGCCGATTCGCCGAAGGCGTCGCCGGCCGAAACGTGCTGCCACCCGACATCGCCAGCGATGATCTCGGCAATGCCGTCCTGGTCTACCAGGATCTCCACTCGGCTTCGGTGCATGCGTTTCGGTTCGATGGTATCGGGCGCCGATGGCAGTCGACATCGGAGCCGATCAGCACACCCGGTTCGCTGGCCGTCGAGCCGACGATCACTGCTGGCAACAAGCGGTTCTTTGCGCTCTGGAAATCCACTCAGGGTCTCCTCCACATCCGCGAGTATCATCCGGTCGAAGGATGGGGAACCGAGCTTTCGCTCGGGATCAGCGAGCACGCTGCCTTCGAGCGCCATCAGGTTGTCTACGGCGGTGGGAGCGTATTCGTTATCGCCGAGACCAATGACCCCAATCGGCAGCTCACGATCTGGTGTCAGCGCTTGCATTGAGAGGTTGCCATAAGATGGGCCATCTGTGCCGGGAACAGAGTGCTCACTTCTCGCAAAGTGGGCCATCTGTGCCGGGAACGGAGTGCTCACTTCTTCAGGAGCTGGCGGTATTCGGCGGCTTTCGCGGTGTCCCCTTTCGTCTCGTAGAGCGTGGCGAGGGCGCGGAGCGCTTCTCGAACGGGTGGAGCCTTTGGACCGAAGCGTTTCTGGAGCACTTCGATCGCCGGTAGCAGCAGGTCTGGAGCTTTGACTGGAAGCTCCCTCCGAGCACTGGCGTCGCGGACGTGCGCGTGGGCGTGATCGCCGTCGATCGTCGCTTCCAGAATACGGCGGATGGCTGGGAGCGTGTCTTCAGCATCTTGCCCGGCGACGCGCCGATCCAGCCCGGCAATCCGCCCGGCGGGCGGAAGTGAGTGGTGACGTTCTCGAAGGCCGGGTGCGCCGTGTGCCCGGTCCTCGGGGATCGGCAAGGAGGAGCCTCTGCTCGAAGCCTGAGCCCGCGCGACCTAGCCGCGGAGACGAGGCCGAGCGATGAGCCGCTTCCCTCGCGGTGCCAGCGATCGAGCCAAAAGGAGCCGAGCAAGGGTGCCCGGCTCCAGCCGCATGCAGGTCTTCGATACTGGAGCGCTGGCCCGTTCGATTCGTGAGGTCTGAGGATCCAGGCTGAACCGGGACGCGGAGGAACACCCCGCGATCCGACTGTGATTGGATCCTCGTGTTGGTGACTCAGCAGGCGCTTCATGGATCGCGCGGCCAGCGCTTCTCTTTCTGGGCTCTCGAGGGCTGGACACTTCTCACGCACAAAAACCCTGTCGGTCATCCCGGCCGGTTCCGGCGTTGGGGGGACACATCGAGCGACGCGCTCCGAACCTTGGCGTCGCTCGTCCTCATGACGATCACAAGGAACCGAACCATGACCTTTCGATGGATGACTCTCCTGGCCGCCGCGGCGCTCCTCTCTGCGCCGGTGGCCTCCGCGCAACGGGGCACGACTGGCCCGCCCAACAGTCAGTCCGATGGTGGTCTGCCGCAGATCCAGTCGACCACTCAGGATGTCTTCGGCATTCGCTACGAACCAGCGACCGGACCGCGCGACGACGCCGGTTGGATCTGGTCGCGCTCGAACAACTGGACGAACATCCCCAAAGCGGCGGCCTCGTTCGTCGCGCAAGACGACTTCACCAACGTGGCCGTGACCTTCTCGGCTGAAGTGCTGACGACGGCCTCGAACAAGCGCCTCTTCGTTCGGGCCTTGATCGACGGTCAGGTCGCCGATCCTTCCGATGTCGTCTTCGTCGAAGGCCCGTTCAAGAGCACGCGGTCCTTCACCTTCACCGACCTCGTCGGCAAGGGCATTCACACCGTCGAGATGCAGTGGCTCATCGACAGCGACTACGATCAGGCGCCCTTCGCCTACATGCGAAGCCAGTCGGTGCACATTCGCTTCGGCCTGCCGCGCGATGAAGGCGGCTCGATCTGGACCTCCACGCCTCCGGGTGGTGAGAGCTTCATCCAGTCTCCGGGCTGGATCGACCTTCCCGATGGTGGCGGCGACTTCTGGGTGCCCGAGAAGGGCCAGACCATCTTGACCTTCAGTGCCGAGGCATTCGTGAGCGGCGGCGACGACAAGCGCCTGTTCATTCGCCCCGTCATCGATGGCGTGGCGGCGGCCAATCCGGGCGATGTCGTGTTCACCCGCACCAGCTCTCGCGGCGTGCGCCAGATGGCTTTCGAGCTGCCGAATCTGAGTGAAGGTTGGCACAACGTCCAGATGCAGTGGCTCGTCGATCCGGGCGGCTTCGGCACGATGGGAGATCGCTCGCTCGTGGTCACCTCATACCCCTCGGGTGTGGGCGGCCTGACTCACAAGATCGTCGTGCCGCCGAGCGGCCCTTCGGTGAAGACCGACTCCGACAAGTTCAAGACCGTGCCTGGCCTGTCGACGATCGCCTTCGTCCCCGAGAACGGGGAGCTCTCGGTGAGCGTCAGTGGTGAGGTCTTCGCCCCGGTCGGCTCCGAAGTCTACGTAAGGCTCAACGTCGGCGGTCAGGTCCTGGCCGAGGAGGAGCTTCGCTTCACGGGCAACGGTCACCCGACGTCGGTCGCCTCGTTCGTGTTCGATCGCAAGCACGTCTTCGGTGGCGCCATCAACGGCATCTCCATCGAATGGCGAGTCGTGGGAGGAGGGACGGCCCTCTTCGGTGACCGGAGCATGGCGATCATGATCGAGCCGGGCATGATGCCCGACCTGGCCGAAGCGCCGCCGTTCGGTGGTGGCAACGTGCCGCTCGAGCCGCAGATCGGAACGCGCAAGCTCCTGACCATTCTCTGGGACGCGAACCGTCCGGCGCCGCACGACCAGGCACCGCCAATCGCAGACGTCGCCGACGCACTCTTTGGTGCGCACAGCGTGCGCGACTTCCTCGAGATCAACTCGGGTGGCCGACTCACGATCCAGAACGAGGGCATCCTCGGCTGGTTCAACGCCAACAACCCTTGGGACTACTACTGGAACACTCACCCCGGCTGCGGCGGTGGCTCGCTCTACAACAGCGGTCACCAGGAGAAGTGGGCCGAGGCGATCCTCGAGGCCGATCTGGCCGGCTTCAACTTCGCCTCCTACGACACCAACAGTGACGGTGTACTGCAGACCAGCGAGCTCGGCATCATGATCGTGATCGTCCAGGACACCGACTTCGGCACCGCCCAGAAGAGCTTCAGCCCGCACTGCGACGGCAGCCCGTTCGTGGTCGACGGCGTTCAGATCCCCGAGCTCTTCGAGTGGTACACGAGCGATCCCAAAGGTTGGATGGCCACCGCCGCTCACGAGCTGTCCCACCTCTTCTTCGACCTGGGTGACCTCTACATCAACGGCTACAACGCCGACACCGAGCCGGGCAACATGTCCCTGATGGCCAGCCCCGGTCAGGCCACCGCGCACTTCGACCCGTTCCACAAGCTCTACATGGGTTGGGTGGATCCGATCGTGGTCGAGGAGTCGGGGCTCTATGACCTGGCCGACGTCAAGCTCAGCGAGCAGGTCCTGATCCTGCCGCGTCGCAACGGCGGCGACGGTCGTGAGTACTTCATCATCGAGAATCGCCAGACCAGCGGTGGCAATCCGTTCTACGACGAAAGCATCGCCTCGAGCGGCATCGCGATCTGGCACATCATCGAGAGCCCGTCGCAGAACGCCTTGGCGCCGACCTGCACGCCGCAGGGCGATTGGGACAACCTCGTCAGCGGCAATGGCCGCCGCGGCATCCGGCTCATGCGCCCGGGCATCTCCTGGGGCAGCCTGACGCCGACCTGGAGGTTCCCTTACTACGACCTTCTCGACGACTTCGAGGTCTGCCCCTCGCCGGGTGACGACGTGAACTTCCGCCGGAACGTCCTCAAGTGGGCCGACGGCACGCCGAGCGACTACCTCATCCTCGACTGGCCGACCAGTGCCCCTGTGATGACGCTCAATATCCACGTCGATAATTGATCCACCCTCAGTCTCGCTCTCAGCGGCCCGTCGCTCTCCTCGGAAGGCGGCGGGCCCTTTTTGTTGGTTGTTTGGTGCCGTGGTGCCGTGGTGCCGTGGTGCCGTGGTGCCGTGGTGACCGTGATGGCTGGAGCTACCCGAGGATCAACGCGCGAGCTCTCACTGTTTCACCAAGGAACCACAGCACTCAGGCACCTCTTCCTGTGTGCCATGGTGACTGGAGCTACCCGAGGATCAACGCGCGAGCTCTCACCGTTTCACCAAGGAACCACAGCACTCGAGCACCTCTTCCTGTGTGCCGTGATGGCTGGAGCTACCCGAGGATCAACGCGCGAGCTCTCACCGTTCCACCAAGGAACCACAGCACTCGAGCACCTCTTCCTGTGGCCCGACGCTGCCGGGTGGAATCGTGGCGCAAAGAAAATCGAATTCCCGTGTCGGGCTCTGGAGCCAGCTCCGGCGTTTCGGGGTGGCTGATCGAGGAGCGCACTCGGGCGCTCGTCATCCGCCCTACATCCGAGAGACCTGGAGCTCATTCCATGATCAAAAAGACTCTGTGCTGCGCCCTGACCGTCGCCTGCTTGACGGCGCCCTCCTTCGCCCAGACGCATCGCGCCGGGCCTCCCGGCCAGGACGACAACCGTCCGACCGATCCCACGTTCGCGACCCAATCCAAGGACTTCTTCACGATCCGCTACGAGCCCGCGCTGGGCAGTCGCAATGCCGGCGGCTGGCTTTCGACGCAGTCTCCCAACTTCGTCAACATCCCGCAGATGGCCGGCTCGTTCATCGCTCATCGGGACGACACCAATGTCGAGATGACCTTCTCGGCCGAAGCCTACACCGACGTCCATGACAAGCGGCTCTTCGTTCGCGCGCTGATCGACGGCAAGCCCGCCGATCCGTCCGACATCGTCTTCACCGAAGGCAGCTTCGTCGGAGCGCGCTCCTTCACCTTCACGACGAAGGTCGACGAAGGCGTTCATACCGTCGAGATGCAATGGCTGGTCGACCAGGACGAGCAGAAGCGGACGACGGCCTACATGCGCGGCGCTTCGATCCTGGTTCGGAAGGGCCGGCGAGTCGATGACGGGGGCTCGGTCTGGCATTTCACGCCGCCGAGCGGTCCCAATGACGAGACGACCGTCTCGAGCTGGCTCGACATCCCCGGCACGGGCGGCAACTTTTACACGCCGGCCAATGCCGAGACGATGATCGCCTTCAGCGCCGAGACGTACGTCCTGGGCGGCGACACCAAGCGACTGTTCGTCCGCGCGCTCGTGGACGGTGCTCCCGTCGAGCCGAGCGATGTCGTGTTCGCTCGCACCAGCGCCCGTCAGGCCCGCACCATGGTGTTCCGCATCAAGGGCCTCACCGACGGCTTGCACTCCATCCAGATGCAGTGGCTGGTCGACGCCGGCGGCGTCGGTGGCCTCGGCGACCGAACCGTGTCGATCTCGTCCTTCCCCTTCATCCCCGGCTCGACTCACCGGGTCGTCGCCGCGCCGAGTGGCCCTTCGGTCCAGACGGTCTCCGACACCTGGAAGCCCGTACCCGATCTCGGTGCGCTGATCCCGCTGCCGAAGAACGGCGAGGTCGCGGTGATGGTGAGCGGTGAGGTGCACGCGACGCCGGGTCACGAGGTTCGCCTGCGGCTCAACGTCGGTGGTCAGGTCGTCAGTGAAGAGGTCGTGATCGCCAATGACGACACGCCCATCGCGGTGCAGTCGTTCGCCTTCGATCGCAAGCACTTCTTCGGCGCCGACATCGGCGGCGTCACGATCGAGTGGAAGGTCTCCACCGGCGGCACCGGCACCTTCGGCGACCGCACCATGACCGTTCTGATGGAGGCCGGCTCCGTTCCCGACCTCGCCGAGGCGCCCACGATGGGATTCGGCAACGGCAAGATCGAGCCCGTCATCGGCACCCGCAAGCTCCTGACGATCCTCTGGGACGCGCATCGTCCGGCGCCGGATGACAACACGCCCGCGATCGCGGAGGTAGCCGACGCGCTCTTCGGGGCGCACAGCGTGCGCGACTACTACGAGCGGAGCTCGAATGGCCTGTTCTCGCTGACGAACGAGGGCATCCTCGGCTGGTACGACGCCGACAAGAACTGGGATTACTACTGGAACAGCCACCCGGGCTGCGGTGGGGGCTCGATCTACAACAGCGGTCATCAGGAGAAGTGGGCGGAGGCGCTCCTCAAGGCCGACGCGTCGGTCGACTTCGCCTCGTACGACAGCAATCAGGACGGCGTGCTCCAGCCCTCCGAGCTCGGCATCCTGATCGTCATCGTCCAGAACAACGACTTCGGAACCGGCATCCTGGGCTTCAGCCCGCACTGCGACGGCAGCCCGTTCGTCGTCGACGGCGTGCAGATCACCGACTTCGTCGAGTGGTACACCAGCGACCCCGAGCGCTACTTCAGCTCGGCTGCCCACGAGCTGATGCACCTCTATGCGGACCTCGGTGACCTCTACATCAACGGCTACAACGCGGACACCGAGGTCGGCAAGCTCTCTCTGATGGGCGACAACCGCGACACCTCGACGCACATCGATCCCTTGAACAAGCTCGCCATGGGCTGGCTGCGCCCGACCGTCGTCGAGAGCACCGGCTTCTACATGCTCGAGGACGTCAAGGACAGCGGCGAGGTGTTCGTCCTGCCGCGCCGCAACGGCGGCAACGGGACCGAGTACTTCATCCTCGAGAACCGTCAGGACTCGAACAGCGATCCCGACTACGACGAGAACATCGACACCCAAGGTGTGATCATCTGGCACATCATCGAGGATCCCGCCCAGAGCGACTTCTCGCCGAGCTGCATGTCGCAGACGGATTGGGACACCTTCGTGAGCGGCAACGGCCGTCGCGGCATTCGGATCGTGCGTCCGACCATCAGCTTCTCGAACACCTGGTCGGCCTGGAACGACGTCCGCTACGACATCTTCGACGGTGGTCTGGTCTGCCCGGCGGGCGGTGACGATCCGCTCGACCGTCGCAACCAGCTCGTCTGGGCCGACGGAACGCCCAGCGGCTACAGCATCGTCAACTGGCCGGCCGCTGGCGCGATGATGCTCCTCGAGATCGGCGTCAACTGACCCGTTCCCAAGCGCTGATCCCGACCCGAAGGCCCGTCGTCGCATCTCGCGGCGGCGGGCCTTTCTTCGTGGGGTTCACCGTCACTTCCGTAGCCACGCCTCGTCGAAGGCCGCGAAGGTGATCTTGCGGTAGTCGTCCTTCTCGTAGAGGAGGCCGATGTCCGACCTGCCCAGCGCGACCAGGCACGAATACGCCGCGGCGCCCTCATGCAGCGTCTTCGCAATGGGCCAGGTGCGACCTTGGTCCTCGCTCAAGCGCACCGTCATTTGATGGCGTCCGCTCGTCGAAGCGGGATTCGAGAAGAGCAAGACGCCCGCCTCATCGTCTTCGGACCAGCGCAATCGAATGAGGCTCGCCTGGCAGATGGGCTCGATCAGGGCCGCGTCGTAGCTCACCTTCGACCATGTCTCGCCGCCGTCCGGGCTGGTCGCGATCGCGCGGGTGCGCCGCGTGCGGACGTAGTTTCGCATGTTGATCAGCAGCTCGCCGTCTTCGCGCTCGATCACCTGGCACTCGTTCACGCCGGCAGAGATCGGCTCGCCCATCTGCCACGAGTCACCATGATCATCTGAGTAGATGATGTGGGACCCGTAGCCCCCGGGGATGTCGCTGCGCTCACTCGAGTGATCGCACGGGATGACTAGCCGGCCGGCATGCTCTCCGCGCTCGAGCTGGATGCCGACACCCGGTCCAGTCGCGTACCAGCGCCACTCCGGGTGCTTCGTCGTCTCGGTGATCTCGCGCGGTGTGGACCAGCTCCGACCGTTGTCCGGTGACTGGCAGACGAAGACGCGGCGACTGTCCTCGGACTTGGCGGTCTTGATCGCCGACTCGTGGTCGGTGCCCAGGTTCCAGGTCATCAGGAGGAAGATCGTGCCGGTCTTCTGGTCGACGACCGGGCACGGATTGCCGCAGGTGTTGCCGGCGTCGTCCCAGACGACCTGGAGGTCCGACCAGTTGCGACCCCCGTCCGAGCTGCGGCGCAGGACGAGGTCGATGTCACCCGTGTCACTACGGCTCTGGCGACGCCCCTCGGCGAAGGCGAGGAGGTCACCGTTCGGCGCTCGAAGAAGGGAGGGGATGCGGAAGGTGTGGTAGTCGCCGGTGCCGCTGACGAAGACGTCCGTCTCGAAAGGAGGCGCCTCGACGTTCGGCCGCTTCTCGAGTGAGCCTTCGAGTGACCAGTCGGCCACCGACATCTGCGCGCGGTGCGGCCTCAGTCCGAGGTCACCGCGGATCGGCTCCTCCCGCTCGAGAGCGAAGACTTCCTCGCCGTCGATGAGGATCGAGAGCTCGCCACGGTGCCAGGTGACCCGCATCTGGAAGGGATGGCCCTCGTGCACGAGCGGCGATCCGAGCGACCGAGTCTCTCCTCCGAAGAGCGGCCCTTCGACGAACATCTCGCCGCTGCGCCCCTGGAAGCCGAAGTGGCTCCCCGCGATCATCAGCGACGCCGCGCTCTTGGAGAGATCGGTGATCGTGATCGTCGCCCGCATCGTCCAATCACCCGAGCCGAGAAGAGGCTTCGCCCAGAGCATCGAACCGACGCCGCGGCCGACGAGTCCACCGTCTCGAGTCGTCCACGTCCCGACGGGCCGCACGGCGGCCGGCTCGCCTTTCTCGACGAGAACGCTCTCTTCGAGCGATGGGCCCGGGGGCATCAAGAGCAAGGAGCTGAAGAGAACGGCGAGCATGATTCGACTCCATGGGGTAACGCTGGCGCCCAGAGCGCGTAAGTATGCTGCAAGCGCGTGAGGGAAGCGAATCGCGCTCTGGCGAAGCCGGAAGCTCAAACGAGAGGAGGCCCCGTTGGTGGAGTCCGAAGTGATGCAATGGACCCTGATCGCGGTGGGACCAGCGATCGGCATCGCCGGCGGCGTCTTCGGCACCTGGATGTCGGTCCGGGCCGCCCGGAGCGCCCCGGAGCGGGCCTTCGTGATCTGGTCGTCGATCGGCATCCTGGTGCTCGTGAGCACCTTCGTCGTCGCATTGTCGATCATCCCGACCTGGCACAAACACCTGCTCTGGCCGCTCTACGCTGCCGGCTTGACCTACTCGACCCGAGCCATCAACCGTCGGCAAACCGAGCTTCGAGAAGCAGCTTCGGATGCGGATGATCCGACCGAGTCCGGTTGAAGGGAGGCAACGGAACGGCAAAGCTGCTCAGAGTCACCCCAGCAGCACGAACCCCGTATCCGCACGATCCCGGCATCCTCGCTCGCACTCGTGCTTCGGTCACCGCAATCACTTCGGCGTCACGGGATCCCGCGTCATCATTCGATTCGGATTCTTCCAGACACGCCCGATCGGTTGCGCTCCCCGGCTCCAGCCGGCGACGCTCTCGTCGGTCTCGACCGTCGCGAGGCGTCTCCCGGTCGCGGGATCCTGGTATTCGTAGAGCGGCACGAGGACCTCGTCCGCAAAGCCTTCTTCTCCGGGGCCGGGCTCTGGTGGGAGTGCGCGGAAGACGATGCGGTTGCGGTCCTCGCGAGGGAGGCCTCCCGCGCGACTCTCGCGAACGGTGATCGGTCCCGTGCTCGAAGCGCCGGGCGGCAGGGCGTAGAACGGTACGGCGCCGGGGGCGATCGAGCCCAATGTCTCGGCGGTCTGGAGCATGGTCCGCGGACCGGCCAGGACGTGATACACCGGGACCGGCAGGTCCAGCCGGGAGTCTCCGAGATCGAGCGCGTAGAGGATCTGGTTGTAATCGTAGCGTGGCGTCGCGACGGGGGCGTTGGAGAACGTCTTGGTGTAGGTCCCCTCGAAGAAGATGCGGCGTCCGCCCTGGCGATCGAAGAACGGGTGATGGGCCGGGTTGTAGAACGTGTAGTTCTCGAAGTGCACCACGCGCCGGCCGTACGCCCAGGGACCGACCGGCGTGTCGGCCTCGGCGAGCCAGATCGAGCCGAAGGCGCCAGCGATCCGGACCCAGCGCTTTCGATACGGATTCCACGCGATGGAGCCTCGATCCGCCCAGGTCGGCTCGCCGGTGGCAATGTCCCGGATGAGCGTCGGCGCCTCATCGGGGGCGATGCGACCCTTCCCGATGAGCTGGATCAGATGCCCGGGAAAGAGCGGATCGGTCCCGGCCTTCCAGCCCCAGACGAGATTCCCCTCACCGTCGCGCTCCAATCGGAGCGGATCCTCGTTCGAGCGAGCGCCCGGGACGAGAGGCGTGAAGGCCTGATAAGAAGAGGGATCCTTCACGGATGCGATCGTCGGCGGCACTCGCTGCACCGAGTGCAGGTAGAGCCAGTCCTGTCCGTCCTGCTCGGCCCGGAACGGGTGCCCCGAGCGGTGCCCGGCATCCTCGGCGAACTGGATCAGGGGCTCGAAGATCTCGGACTGGTCGTTGAACTGGGCGATGCCCCAAGCGCTGGCCACTCCCAGGCTCTCGACCACGCTGTACCGTGCGATCAAGCGCTCCTGGCCGCTCGTATCGGGCAGCGCGACGACCCATTCGATCCAGACGAGGTGGCCGCGTCCGAAAGGACACATCTCCTTCGAGAAGCCGTTCTGGTCGACGAAGTAGGTGAGGTCGATCCCGACGTCAGGCTCGAGGCCCCCTTGCCCGGGAAGCTTCGAGGTCGCGCCCGATGCGAGAAAGTTGCCGAGGGGATAGGCCGCCCGGTTCGTGTCGCCCCAGAACCAGTAGAGTCGGCCCTGATACTCCGTCACGATCACGGTGTCCTGTCCCATGACGCCGCCGGCATGGATGGGATCGCTCAGCGGCACCGTGTCACCGAGGAGGACACTGTCCCGGTAGATGCCAGAGCCCGTGATGCGGTAGAGACGCTCGGCGATGTCGACGCGATCGACGACGAGCTGGGCCGAGCCGCCCGCCTGGGTATCGAGCGCTTTCCCCCGGATGCCGAAGCCGTCGGCCGGGAAGGTGTACCCCGGGCTCTCGACATGAAAGAACACGCGGCGGCCGAGGAGCCCCGGCTCGTCGAAGGCGACCACGCCCGCGCTGTCGGTGATGAGCTCGATGCCGTTCGTCGTCGTCAGCTTGACGAGCGGCACGCCGCGGCCGGTCGCGCGATCCAGCACGGTGATCCGGAAGGGCGTCTGGGCGAGCGCCGAGATGGCGAGAAGGGCGGCGGCGAGGGGCAGGAGGAGCGGTCGGAGAAGGGGAGGCATGGCGCGTCTTTTCGGTGTTCGGTTCCAGGAGAGAGAGGCCTCACGAGG
Source organism: Planctomycetota bacterium (assembly GCA_040219065.1). Classification (GTDB taxonomy): domain Bacteria; phylum Planctomycetota; class OFTM77; order OFTM77; family OFTM77; genus OFTM77. Next base: position 24,662 of record JAVJTD010000103.1, on the reverse strand, counting down.
TCGATCCGATCCGACATCGGCCGCACATCGACACAAGAAACCTCAGGAGAGCCACTCATGAGACTCCATCACCATACCAAGACCCTACTGACTCTCTGCGCCCTCTTCGCCTCGCTGGCGACCGCCTCTGCTGACGACGACTCGAAGCTGATCACTCGCGCCGGCCGCGTCACGAAGGTCGATTCTCGAAGCGGCATCTTCGAGATGGAGAGCTTTCGGAACGGCGTGCACCGGATCTTCCTGACCGGACAAGCCGTCACGATCGACGGCCAGGCAGCGCCCCGCGACAAGGTGCGCATCGGCGATCGGATCACGGTCAAGGGCAACGCAATCGAGAAGAACGACCTCGTCGCTCGCCAGACCGTTCGCATCAGCCGTCAGGACGAGAACCTGGCCCTACGCTTCTGGCCCCCGACCGAACCGAAGAAGGAGAAGGTCGAGCGCATCTCGGGCAACGTGATGAAAGTCGACCGGAACGCCAAGACCTTCGTCTTGAAGATCACCGGATCGAAAGAGACCTACCTCGTCTCGCTCCGCAACCCAAAAGGCATCGGCTACTCCGAGAAGGAGCGCTCACACTTCGGCGAGATCCAGTACGGCGAGTGGATCGAGATCACGGGCGTGAAGGGCAAGAAGGAGAACGGCGAGAACACCTTCTTCAGCCACGAGATCACCCTGTACCGCTGAGCCGAAACCCCTGTATCCCCCGACTTCAGTCGGGTTGGTTCCCCGGCTTCAGCCGGTCTCCGATCCGAAACATGCCACCTTCGGACCGCCGGCTTCAGCCGGTCTCTGTGTCCTCCATCCAAGCGCATCGGAGCGGACCCGGACCTCAGATCTGAAGCTCCGTGGCCCAATCATGCCGGGTGCGATCGGACACTGCTGGGTGCGACCGGACTTCAAAGTTGAAAGTTGGACGTTGAGCCGTTGGACGTTCTGCAGAGGCCCAAGCTCGCTCGAGCAGAGCCCGCACCAAGGGACTCGATCACTGGCTCGCTTCGGCTCAGGCACTCCAGCGCTCTCGTCAAGATCCACCCCGTTCCGGTCTGATCACCGAATCACGGAGCCAGTCGCTCGATGACCCAGCGCTCGCCATGTCGGCGGTACACGAATCGGTCGTGTAGCCGCGAGCGGCGGCCTTGCCAGAACTCGTAGCGCGATGGCAGCACGCGGTAGCCGCCCCAGTCGGGTGGACAGGGCACGGGCACGCCGGCGCTCCACTTCGCGGAGGCGGCCTCGTACTCGCCCTCCAGCTCGTCCCGGTTCTTCAGTGTCGTCGACTGGCGGCTCGCCCAGGCCGCGATCTGGCTGTCGCGCGGCCGAGTCGCGAAGTACGCCTCGTCTTCTTCGCGCGATGTCTGCGAGACCGATCCCGCGATCCGCACCGATCGATGCAGTGGCTGCCAGTAGAAGACGAGCGCAGCCAGCGGCACCTCGCGGAGCTGATGCCCCTTGCGGGACAAGCGGTTCGTATAGAAGGCAAAGCCCGCCGCATCGAAGCCCCGCAGGAGCACCATCCGCGCGTCAGGCATTCCGTGCGCATCGATCGTCGCGAGCGTCATCGCGTCCGGCTGCGGCAGCTCCTTCGTCCTCGCAGCTTCGAACCAGATCCCGAACTGCTCGAGGGGATCGGACGTGAGGCTCTCGGCACGCAAGGGAGGGTTGTCGTAGTCGAAGCGAAGGTCGGTGAAGAGGTGGTGCTCGCTGCGCATCGTGAACCTCGGAGGAGGGAAGGGACATGTCGAGACGTTCGATCCAAGGCCGGTCTTCGGATTCGACCGGTCGACCCGCCGGGGGGCACAGGGGAACGGCTCATGGTAGAAAGAGATGCCTCGGCAGGCCCGATGTGAGTTTGCCTGGTTTCACGATTCGCATGGGTGAGGTCTGCGATGAACTGGCTCGGTATGGTCGGACGGCTCGCCCTCGGTTCGGTGCTCTGCCTTTCGATCGGTTGCGAGTCGAAGGCGCCGGTCTCGGAGGCAGGGCCGACCACGATCCGACTGACCACCCTCCTTCCCGACCCGATCGCGGCTGACTCGGAGGCCTTCGATGCGTCGCCGGATCCGATCGTCTGGCGGTTCGATGGTCCTTACGAGCCGCCGGAGCCCGACGAGACAGACGATGAAGCTGGCGACTCGAAAGTGACCGCCGAAGCCGCAGAGCCGAAGGAGGAGCTTCCCGATCTGACGCCGACGCACGGCTTCGAGGCCTTCCACGGCATCGACGGGTTGGCGGTTCAGGAGGGCCGCCTCGTCGGTGAGACAGCCGAAATCCCCGTACTCCGCACTCGGGTCGAGGCGACGAAGCACAAGGCCGTTCTCCATTCCATCGAGCTGCGCATGCGCAGCTCGAAGGGCTCCACGGTCCAGGCCATGCTCCGAGGGGCAAAGGGCTTCGATCGCGAGGAGATGCTCGAGCAGGTCCGGGACTCCGCCTACTGGCCCATGTCTGCCGAGCTGACGCCCGGCGAGGAGATGCGGACCTACACGCTCGATGCGACCCGAAGCTTCGGTCCGATGAGCTTGGATCAGGACGGTCATCTCTTCATCGAGGTCGCCGACGTCGCAGGAGCGGCCTTCGAGATCGAGTCCATCCGCTTCATCACTCGCCAGGAGCACCTCGCCAAGATCCCCGAGGGCGCGAGCTGGCAAGGCCTCTCGGAGATCTATCGCGAAGCGTTGGTCCTTCGGGCACCCGGTCGCGTCACCGTCGAGACGACGCTGCCGGACAAGCCGTGGCTCGAGCTCGCGCTCGGGACCGTGCAGCCGCACCCGCTCGCGTTTCGAGTGGAGCTCCAAGACGAGGACGGCCAGGAGCACGAGCTGCTGCGACGGACGGTGACCTTGCCGGATCGCTGGGAAGAGACGCCCTTGGACTTGCAGGAGTTCGCCGGTCAGACGGTGCGGCTCACCTTCGGGCTCGACTCGAAGGCCCGAGGAGCCGTGGGGTTCTTCGGCACGGTCATCGTGCGCAACAAGGGCGGGCTGCCTCGGCGCGCCGCCGATCCCGAGGCGCTCGTGCCCCAAGGCGTCATCGTCCTCTTGGTGGACACGCTGCGCCGTGATCATTTGAACATGTATGGTTATGAGCGGGAGACCGCGCCGACGCTGGCCGCTCTGTCCCGGGAGGGAGCGCTCTTCACCGACAACATCTCTCAGGGCACCTGGACCAAGGTCTCGGTCCCCTCGATCCTGACCTCTCTGTATCCGACCTCACACGGGATCCGGAGGGCGTCGGACCGATTGCCGCTCGACGTCACCACGCTGGCGGAGGTCTTCCACGAGGCGGGCTTCGCGACCTTTGCGACCTCGTCGGTGCCTTTCTCGGGAAAGATGTCCAACCTGCATCAAGGCATCGATGTCTTGCACGAGCGCAACTCGATCGGCGATCTCGAGCATTCGCGGAGCAAGACGGCAAGGACCTTCGTCGATCGAACGCTCGAGTGGCTCGAGGCGCACCAAAAGAGCCCCTTCTACATCTTCTTGCACGTCTTCGATCCGCACGATCCGTTCGAGCCGTACAGCCCTTACGATGAGACTTGGTCGGAGCCTGGCGCGAAGAAGGCTCACGAGAAAGATGTCGAGATCGCCAAGGAGCACTTCGAGGAGATCGACGGCCACGAGACCGAGCTGCCCGACGAAAAGTACCTGATCGCGGCCGGGCTGGACCCTGCGGTCTTCGTCAAGCGCGAGAAGGACTGGTACGACGAGTCGATTCGCGCCATGGACGCCGAGGTCGCTCGGCTGATCGAGAGGCTCGAGACGCTGGGGCTGCGCGATAAAGTCGTCTTGGCGTTCATCAGCGACCACGGTGAGGAGTTCCTCGAGCATGGCCGCCACTTCCACGGCAATGCCACCTACGGCGAGATGACCAACGTGCCGCTGATGCTCTGGGGACCGGCGTTCGTGCCGAACGGCAAGGTCGTCGATGAGACCGTTCAGTCGATCGACCTGATGCCGACGCTCCTCGAGCTCGCGTGCCTCGAAGCACCCGAAGGCATGCAGGGCCAAAGCCTCCTGCCGCTGGTCCGCGGCATCGAGGGCTGGACGCCGCGGCCGGCCTTCAGCGAGTGTCGGCAAGCGGACTTCCAAAGGGAGCGCAAGCCCGAAGACATCGACTCCTTCTCGATCGTGGTCAACGGATACCGGCTCGTTCAGAACATCGACCCGCCCGAAGGGCTCGCCGAGCTCGAGCTCTTCGATCACCACGAGGACCCCCTCAATCAGAAAGACATCGCGGCCGAGCACCCCGAGCTGGTCGAGAAGCTCACCGCCGAGCTCGAGCTGTGGAAGAAGTGGGCGAGTGCGATGAAGGTCCAAGGCACCCAAGGCATCGAGCTGACTCCCGAGGAGATCGAGAACCTGAAGCAGCTCGGTTACTTGAAGTAGCCACTCCAGACGTTGCACGTCGCACCGGACAACGTCGCGCATTGCTCGAACGTCCCGGATCTGGTTCGATCTGAGTCGTTCCTGCAGACCCATGGACATCAAGTTGGCAAACGCAATCCTTTATCGATTCAAAGGCTGCTCTCGATGAGCTTGCAGGATATGGAGTGGGGTGATCTGGTCGGACGCACTTTCTTGTGTGCCGTGGACCAGAGGCCCTTTGAATCCTACGGGAACAAGTTTTGTGTCCTGACGCCGCTGGTGAGCGCTGAAGGCGAGCGAGTCGACGAGCCGCGCGAACGTCTCTTTCCGAATCGCGGCCGCATCTGGTGGATGCTCCGGCGAGAGCTCGACGAGCGGTGGATCACGCCGGGAGTCGTCCTGACGGTCCAGCTCGAGCGAGCCGTGGAAGACGACTCGGACCGTCCTGACAAGGACCTCCTACAGGCGCGGCGCGACCTGACCGTGCTCGGCAGCAACAGCTATCTCGAAGTGATCCGTCTGGACCACGATCCGGAGGTGGGCCAGCTCCTCGACGGCGCGGGCATCCCCTGGGAGCGGCCGACGATCTCGCGCGTCCTGGTCGCCGGCCCCAAGAATGTCGTCGGCCCTTGGGCCGCCGATTGGAGCCCGGACGGTCGGGTCCGCCTCAAAGCGCTGATCCCGGGTCGCCCTCTCGTCTGGCGCGCCTCGCTCAAGAAGCTCGGGCAGACGATCCTCGATGTCGGATTCACGGCCAATGGCTGGGACAAGCGCTTTCCCGAGGTGACGATTCGCGTCGGCCTGGCCCACGAGTCCATCCTCGAGACTCTGGAGCAGATCGGGGAAGGAATCGATGCGGCCGACGATCACCAGGTCATGAACTGGGCGCTCAAGCGGATGGGCTACTCGAGGAGCGAGCAGCAGCGCATCAAGGCCATCATCGAGCGAGCTTCGGAGGCGGCGACCGAGGAGGAAGCGCCCCCAGGTCGAATGGATCGCTTTCGCAAGATTTGCGCCTCGGCCGATCGCGTGATGGGGCTGGGTGCCGACGTCGCCAAGGAGCTGACGAGTCACGAGGCCTTCCAGCACCTCATCGAAGAGAATCTCGAGAACGTGCTCGAGGAGCGCTTGTCTCGGGAAGTCGAGAGTCGCCGTGCGACCATCGAACGCCAAACACGAGAGCTCGAGGAGAAATGTCAGGACATCCAAAAGGACCTGGCTCGCCTCGATGAGGAGTATGCCGAGAAGGACCGCCAGCTCGAGGCCGAGCTGCGTCAGAGCCAGGCGCGAAGGGCCCAGGAGCTCGAAGACCGAGAGCGGGCGCTCGAGGTCCACCTGGATCGTCTTGCCGAGCAAGAGCACCGACTGAATCAACGGGCCGAGGCCCTGCAGGAGAAATTCGAAGAGCGGAATGAGGCGATCTATCAGCGTCTGCTCGACGACTTGCCCATCTTGATGCGAATCAGACAGCACGAGCGCCCGGCAATCTCCGAGAGCGACGAGCGGGTCGAGCGGGGCGACTGGGGCGAGCGGGATAGCGCCGACAGCACCGAGCTCTTGCCGACCTTTCTGGCGCGGCCTCGTGAATGCGGCGGCCTCACGGAGAGCGAGCTTCTCGACCAGTTCCAACGAGTGGCTCGCTACCGCGGGTTCGTCTTCGAGCGAGACGACCTGGCCAACATCCACATCGCCGCCAAGGTGGGCTTGTGGACGGTCCTCGCCGGACCGAGCGGCACGGGCAAGAGCTCACTCCCTCGGCTGTATGCCGAGGCCCTCGGGGTGCAGGAGGAGCAGCTCTTCGTGTCGGTCCGACCGGACTGGATGGACGATCGCGACGTGCTCGGTGGCTTCAACTCGCTTTCCGGTCGCTACGAGCCGGCGGCGAGCGGCCTCGTCAATCGCCTCATCGCGGCGTACGAAGACGAGCGAGCCGGACGTGGGGGGCTGTATCTCATCTGTCTGGACGAGATGAACCTCTCGCGCGTGGAGCATTACTTCGCCCACTTCCTGAGCGTGATGGAGAGACCGGCGACGTCTCGATCCGTCGAGCTGTACGCTGCCAGCTTGGGGAGCGCCGCGGATCCCTACGCGGCCTACCGGCACCTGCCGATCGGTGACAACGTGCGGTTCATCGGAACGGTGAACATCGACGAGACGAGCTACTTCTTCAGCCCGCGGGTCATCGACCGGGCTTCCTTGATCGTGCTGGAAGAGCCGGATCTCTCTGGCTCGGTCCTGCCCGAGAACGACCGAGATCGACTGGGTGGCTTGCAGCCGGTGCATCGGAGCGAGTACGAGAGCTGGATTCGCTCTCACGACCAGGCCAAGGAAAGTGTGCGAGCCTTCGTGATGGAGCTCGACGAAGTCTTGCGAAGAGGGCGCTCCGGCTTGGCGCACCGTACCTTTCGGCGCTTCTTGCGCTACGTCGCCTCGGCCGAGTCGCTCCTCGATGAGGACCGAGCCTTCGATCTGGCCTTTGCACAGATCGTGATCCCGAGGCTCAAGCAGAGCGCCGTGGGCTTTTCGGCGATGATCGACGGGCTCCGCCAGAAGATGACGGAGGGTCGCTTCCCGCGCTCGGCGACGCTGCTCGAGCGGCTGATCGAGGCCCAAGGCGATTATGACTTCTTCCAATTGCTTTGAGATCCGGATCGAGCAGCGCGATCGGAACGCGGCGTCCCTCAGGATCGAGCGACACCACCTCCCCGCACGACTCGGGTATCCCCAGAGTGTGGCGGCGGATCGAGCCCCTCGCCTCCACGTCGTCGTGCCGAGCGGCTTCTCGGGCCTCAGGCTCCTCTTGGGTGCCGACCTCGTCGGTGTGGTTCGAGAGGATGTCTCTCCGCTTCGCGTCGATCTGACGGATCGACTGCGAGACAGTTGGGGGGAAGCCGTTCTGAGCGCCACGATGCCCAATGAAGAGGATGAGACTCCCGATCTTCTCTTCGAGGTCTTGATTCCTCTCGACGCGTCACCACAGCTCGACAAGCTCTACGAGCACCTGATCGCAGAGCTCGAGTCCGTGCATCTCGGGTTGGCGCGGGACATCTTGGGGACATCGAGTCGCCTGGCAGAAAGAGTGCAGCCGCGCGTCTTCGAGCCCACCATCGAGGCGAAGGAGCTCGAGGCGATCTACGAGCGGATGCGTCTCGCGCTGCTCCCGATCCGAAAGCAGCCATCGAGTGAGGTCACGCGAGAGCCGAAGCGAGTCCGATGGCGTCCCGGCGACCGCCTCGATGGCCGGGCGACACGCGACCTGGTACGGCAGGTCGACCTCGAGTGGCGGGGTCGGCGGCCTCAGAGGATCGGGCATTTGGTCGTCCAGCGGCCGACGCTCAGCTTCGACATCCCCGAGCACCGGCATCTCCGAGCCGGACTCGAGAGGTTGGCGGGGCGTGCCGAGAGGCTGGTCGAAGGATGTGAGCGCGCCATCGATCTGATCTCCGCCGAGAAGGTGAACTGGGGAGCGGAGACGACGAGCATGGCGTCCGTCTACGACCAGAGGTTTCGACCCCGGGTCGAGAAGCTCCAAAGGATCGCCGACTCGGGACGGGAGTTGGCGCGGCGCTACCGGTGGCTGATCGAGTCGAACGAGTTCATCCGCACAGCAGGCAAGCCCAGACGAAAGCTGGCCCCGACCCCCTTGTTCGTGCGGCGCGCCGGTTACCGTGAAGTCTATCGCTTGCTCCAGGAGACTCGCCGCTCCTCCGGAGTATTGCTCGATGACCAAGAGGTCCGGATCCACTTCCGCAGCCTCGATCTGCTGTACGAGTACTGGTGCTTCATCACCGTCGTGCGAGACCTGAAGACCATGCTGGGCCCCCCTTTGGAGGGCAGTGGCTTCTTGGTCGTCGACGAGATCTATCGGCCCGAGCTGAAGCCGGGCCAGCGATTCACTTGGCAGCGGGACTCGATGCGAGTCGAAGCCTATTACGAGCCGAGCATCCCGCCGGCGGCGAGCCCGTCCAAGGGGCCGCGCGGATGGCGCTCCGCCTTGGTGGGGGCGCCACTGAGGCCCGATGTCCTCGTGATTCGAGAAGGCCCGGACGGCGTGCGCGCCCTGGTCCTCGATGCGAAGAACACGTCCCGCTACGGATGGAAGCGACTCTTCGAGGCGAGCGACTATCGCACGCTCGTGTACGATCCCGGAAACGGCCGTCAGCCGATTCGCCAAGCCGTCTTCCTGCATCGTGACGAGCAGGGGTTCCACTGCACGACGCCCAACTACTTCGAAGAGAGCGGCGCGTTGCCGCCAGAACTGTTCTCGCTCGCCTCAGTCCCACTAAGGCCCGAGCAAACCGAGCCTCTCGAGCACGTCCTCCGCCGCTTCCTGGCTTGATCGACGAGAGAGCGGTCGAGCCGAGGTAGAGAGCTGGCCTTCAAAGCTGTCAATGAGCGTACCTTCCTCGCGAGGACTCCCAGATCGAAAGTCGGGCGTCCAGCCGCTCGGAGCTCGAGGCAGATCGGACCCTTGCTCGGCTCCTTCTGGCTTCATCGATGGCACCCTCGAGAATGCCGGCCGCGAGCTCGACACCCATTCCCGTCTCGGTCGCGCGGGCTCTGTTCCCCCCTCACGCCAAGACGTCCGCGATCACTCTTGCTTCTTCGACGCCGGTCAGGCGCATGTCGAGACCTTGGTAGCGGACAGTGAGGCGCTCGTGGTCGATGCCGAGGAGGTGGAGGAGCGTTGCGTGGAGGTCGCGGACGTGGACGGGGTCTTCGACTGCGAAGTAGCCGAGATCGTCGGTCGCGCCGTAGGACGTGCCGCCTCTCACGCCGCCGCCGGCCAGGAAGAGGGAGAAGCCTCGGATGTGATGGTCTCGGCCGTCGCCTTGCGCCATCGGGGTGCGGCCGAACTCACCTCCCCAAATGAGTAACGTATCATCGAGGAGGCCACGCTGCTCCAGGTCGACGATCAGGGCCGCCGTCGCGCGGTCGACCTCCTCGGCCGTGATCTCCATGCTGCGCTTGATGCCGCCGTGATGGTCCCAGGCGCGATGGTAGAGCTGGATGAATCGGACGCCGCGCTCGGCGAGGCGCCTTGCGAGGAGACAGTTGGAGGCGTAGCTCCCGTCGCCGCCGCGCGTGCCGTAGAGCTCGAAGGTCGATTCGGGCTCCCGCGAGAGGTCCATCAGGTCGGGCACGCTCGCCTGCATGCGGAACGCCATCTCGTACTGGCTGATCGTCGTCGCGATCTCGGGATCCAAGGCCACTCCCGCGAAGCTCTCGTTCAGCGCTCGAATGGTCTGCACGACGTCTCGCTGGCGCTCGTCATTGACGCCCGGCGGGCTCGACACGTAGAGCACCGGGTCGCCGCTCGCGTGGAACTGGACGCCCTGGAACCGGCTGGGCAGGAAGCCCGAGTGCCACTGCCGCGCGGCGATGGGCTGGGACTGCCCGCCCTTGCCGACCGATGTCAGGACGACGTAGCCGGGCAGATCATCGCACTCGCTGCCTAGCCCGTAGAGCGCCCACGACCCCATGCTCGGTCGACCCGAGATCGCGGTGCCTGTGTTCATGAAGGTGTGCGCCGGGTCGTGGTTGATCTGGTCGGTCTGCATCGAGCGGACGATGCAGATCTTGTCGGCGACGCTTCCGATGTGCGGGAAGAGCGTGCAGATCTGCTGACCCGACCCGCCGAAGCGCGCGAAGGGATGCTGCGGAGCGAAGCACTTCAGCGTCTGTCCCTGGAGCTGCGCGATCGGCTGCCCGCTCGTGATCGACTCGGGCATCGGCTGCCCGTCGCGCCGCGCGAGCTCGGGCTTGTAGTCGAGCGTCTCGAGATGCGAAGGGCCACCCGCCATGCAGAGGTGGATCACGCGGCGCACTCTCGGCGCGTGATGTCGCGGCGACACCACACCGCGCCAGCGCTCGTCGGCGAGCGCTCGCCGGCCGAGCAAGCTGCTCAAGGCAATCGCACCGAGGCCGTAGGCCGAGCCGGTGAGGAACGCGCGCCGGTGGAGAAGGTCGTGCTTCATGGATTCAGTACCGGGTGATGCTCTCGTGGAGGTTCAACAGAACGCGCGCGATCGATGTCCAAGCGGCGAGCTCGACCGGATCGAGATCGGGATCGTTCTGCCACTCACCGACGCCGAGGAGGGAGCGCGCGGCAGCCGGATCCTCGGCGTAGTCACGGCGATGCTCGCTCAGGAGCTGCGTCAGCGCGTCCTGCTCCGCGCGAAGTGGCCTGCGAGCCAAGCTTATCTCGATGGCACTGACGATTCGCTCTTCGTCCTGAGTGCCGCTCTTCACGATGCGCTCGGCCAAGGCACGCGCGGCTTCGACGTAGATCGGGTCGTTGAGCAAGACGAGCGCTTGCAAGGGCGTGTTCGAGCGCGAGCGCTTCACCGTGCACTCCTCGCGGGTCGGTGCGTCGAACGCGAGCAGGCTCGGGTGCAGGAACGTCCTCTGCCAATGCATGTAGAGCGTGCGCCGGTAGAGCGACTCGCCTCGGTCGGCTTGGTACTCCCGCTTGGGGAAATTGAGCTGCGACCAGTAACCGGCGGGCTGATAGGGACGGACGCTCTCGCCGCCGACCTTCAGGTTCAAGAGGCCGCTCACGGCGAGGGCGTTGTCGCGCACCATCTCGGCGGGTAGCCGGTGCCGGCTCTGCCTGGCGAAGGTCCGGTTCTCGGGATCGCGGTGCCGCAGCGCATCGCTGGCCAGGGACGACTGCCGGTAGGTTTCCGAAGTGACCATCAAGCGCACGATGTGCTTCACGTTCCAGCCGCTGTCGATGAGCTCGCTCGCGAGCCAGTCGAGCAGCTCGGGATGCGTCGGCCACTCACCTTGCGATCCGAGATCGTCGAGCGTCCGGGCGAGCCCTTGGCCGAAGAAGAGCATCCAGAGCCGATTCACGAAGGTGCGCGCGGTGAGGGCGCGGGCGGGGCCGACCAGCCAGCGGGCGAGGTCGAGGCGACTGGGGCGACCGGACACCTCGAGAGGCGGCAGCGCCGACGGCGTACCCGGCTGCACGACCTCGCCGGACTCGTCGAGCCAGTTGCCGCGCGGCAGGACGTGCGTCACTCGCGGCTCGCCGGCACTCGAGACGAGGGTGGTCGGGATCGCGGCCTCGAGTCGTTTTCTGAGCGTGTCGACTTCGGTGATGCGCTGGCGCAGGCCGTTGAGGGCCGGCGTCTGATCGCGGAACGTGATGCGCAGACGGATCGCCTGGTCGGGCGTCCGCTCGGATTCGGGAGTGAACAAGGACTCGGCGAGAGATTGGCCGTAGATGGCATGGCGGACGTCGAAGAAGAAGGCGTAGCCGCCGCGCCCGTTGGCGACCTTCATCAGCAGCTCGTTGCGACCGGCCCGCAGCTCGACGGTCAGCACCTCCTGATTCGCGGCCACGGCCCGCGCGACGAAGCGGTCGAGGACGAGGCGCCCATTGAGCCAGACCTTCAGGCTGTCATCGCTGCCGAGGCTGAGCGTGAGCGGGCGGGCGCGGTCGGTCGTGATCGTGCGGAAGAGGTAGGTCGCCGAGTCGTCTCCCTTCAGCTCGTGAATCGCGCCGTCCCGCCATTCGGGATGCTCGATCCACTGGAGCTCGCCGTAGCGCTTCGCCAGGCTGACTCCGGCCTCGGGACCAAAGTCCTGGTCGTGTGCAGCGCGGTGATCTTTCGCAGCGAACGGACCGAGCGAGTCCCAATGCGAGAGCTTAGGCGGTGCCTCCCCGATCTCTTCGCGCAGCTTTTCTTCCCACTCGCGCTGCAGTCTGTCGACAGTGGGGTCGGGGGCCATCAATCGTTTGCTGAGAGCGGCTAGCTCGCTCTCGATCTCGGCGAGCTGCTCTGATTGCTCGGGCGTCGGCACGGAGACCGGAGGCCCGGCGGTGCCGATCGCGACCTCCTCGATGTCGGCGAAGAAGGCGGCGAGGCGGTAGAAGTCGCGCGTCGGGATCGGGTCGAACTTGTGGTCGTGGCACTGCGCGCATCCGACCGTCAATCCCAGCCAGACGTTCGAGACGTTGCGCACGCGGTCGGCCGCATAGATCGCGCGGTACTCCTTGGGTTGGCCGCCACCTTCTTCAGTCGTCTGCAGGAGCCGGTTGTAGCCCGACGCGACGCGCGTCTCGAGCGACGCATTCGGCAAGAGATCGCCAGCGAGCTGCCAAGTGGTGAACTGATCGAAGGGCATGTTGCCATTGAAGGCGCGGATCACGAAGTCGCGGTACGGCGAGACGCTGCGCTCTTGGTCGCCGTGGTAGCCGACCGAGTCGGCGTAGCGGACGAGGTCCAGCCAGTAGGCCGCCATGCGCTCACCGTAGTGCCGCGAGTCGAGGAGGCGATCGACCTCGGCGGCGAACGCGCGGTCGGATGGGTTCGACTCGAAGCGTGCGACGTCCAGGGGCCGGGGTGGGAGGCCGGTCAGGTCGAAGGAGAGCCGGCGCAAGAGCGTTCGGGCGTCGGCTCGAGGCGCCTTGGATAGTCCTTTCTGATCGAGACGCCGCTGGATGAAGGCATCGATCGGATGGTCGCCATCGCCAGGGACCTTCGTACGCCGGAGCGGCTCGAGCGACCAGTGTCCTTCGTACTCGGCGCCCTGCTCGACCCAGCGCCGGAGGAGCTGCACGTCACGATCCGTCAGCTCACGGTGTGAACCTTCGGGCGGCATCCGCTCGAAGCGATCGTCGGTCGTGACGCGATAGACGAGCTCGCTCGGCTCAGCGTCCTCGGCAGTCAACACTCGCCGCGCATCCGAGGGAACGTCGAGCCTCAGATCGGCCTCCCGGTGACTCGCATCGGGCCCGTGACACGGAAAGCAGTTCTGCGACAGGATCGGCCGAATGTCGCGATTGAAGCGAACCGGGCTCTCGTCGTGCAAGAGCAGCGAGAGCACGAGCGCACTCGAGAGAAAGATCATGCAGCGCCTCGGTGAGCTGGAACCGGGTGTCGATCGAGCTCATAGAGTAGCAAGAAGCATGCAGCATCGACGAGAACGGAGCGCTTCGGGGGTCTCGTTCGAAGTGCCGCCGCGTGTCTCGTCGAGAGCGCGCGGAAGCTCGGCTCACTGGCGGCGGCGGAGCTCTTTCAGGGCGGCTAGGCCGTGAGGGGAGAGGGAGTAGCCGATCTCGTGGCTGATCGTGAGGCCGAGCTCTTTGAGCTTGCGGACGTCGGCTTTGAAGGAGAGCCTTTGGCGGCCGAGTCGCTTGGCGAGGGTGCCGGCGAGGGTCTCGGGATGTGCGGCGACGAGCTCGAGGACAGCTCGGGTCCAGGGGCCACGGCGGCTGCGACGGTCGATGCTGGCGAGCTTCTCGGCCGTGCGAACGACGGCCGCCTTCGAGGTGTCCTGGCGGAGCGCTTCGCGCGGATCCTCTTCGTCTTCGAGATAGCGAAAGCGAACCCGGTAGATCGTCGAGCTCGCCTCCAGCGGCCGCTTCGACTTCTCCTTCACATACGCGCGGAGCTCTTCGCCGGTCTCGAAGCCGGCTTCTTTCGCCGCCGAATCATCGAGGCTCGAGAGCGGCACTTCATCGACAGAGAGCACCTCGATGCGCCCGAGACGACCGCAACGGTGAGCCTTGCCTGCCGTCGCCCTCGCCTGATCCCAGGGCCGATAGGTCGCGGTGATTTCGCCGCGGCGAATGCCCTCATGGAAGCGCGATTGGAATAGCATGATGCGGTGCCTCCGGGAGCTTGGCTGAACAGGGCGTCACTGCCGCGGCCCGAGACGCTCATCGAACCCGGGCCGGCATTCGCCAGTCCAAGACCTCCGAGGGACGTCGGCTTTTCGTCGCTTTTGAACAAAGCTGTGGCCGTTGCGTGTCACAGGGATCTTGGCGGGCGCTCGGTCGCGCCGTCAATGCAGAGAGAAGAGAATCGCATTGGAGACGCTGATGGGCATCGAGCTCGTACTGGTCGGCATGATCTTCCTGATCGGCATCCTGGGCACCTTCTTCTGGGTGTGGATGCTGGTCGACTGCGCCACTCGGGAGCCGGCCGAAGGGAACGACAAGATCGTTTGGATCCTGGTGATCGTGTTCACCCATCTCCTCGGTGCCCTGATCTACTTCTTCGTCCGACGTCCGGAGAGGAAATCACAGCTCGGTCGGTGAGGGCAGAGCCTAGGGCGCTCGAAGTAACGGTTTCACAGGGCGAGGAAAGCAGAGCCCGCGCGACCGAAACGGGAAGCGGTCACCGAGCTGAAAGCCGTGTCCTCGACATCGCAGACGATCGAGCCAGGAGGCGCCGAGCAAGGGGCTATCCGGAGTGCGCTGTCCGCAGCGACGGTTGCCATGTCGCAAGCTCGCTCGTGCAGGATCGCGGTGACCGAGTCGGCCCAAGCTCGCTCGACGTGGGCGCACCTTCTCGAACGATTCCCTTACGGACTTCCTGTCCGATCGCGAATGGGGCTGCGAGCCGACAGTCGGCTCGACTCAGCGAACTCACTCTCGAGACGACAGGAGCTCCTCATGGCCGCCATTCAAGCGCTCTTCATCGGCATCGCCCTCGCCGGCCTCCTCAGCTTCATCTTCACGGTCTGGATGCTGTTCGACTGCATTCGAAACGAGTCGAGCGAGGGGAACGACAAGCTCGTCTGGGTGGTCCTCATGTTGGCTGCACCGTTCTTCGGCTCGCTGGCGTACTACTTGATTCGTCGGCCAGCGCGACTGAAGAGTGAAGCTCCAGAGCTGGCGACGCTGCGTTGACGGGACGGACCAGGCGGCTTCCTCTCTCTCGCTCAGAGGTCTCCTCGGATCTCGAGCAAGAGCTGCTGGAAGTCGTCCCGGCTGGCCAGCACGGCGAGCGCGTCGCCCTCGAGCACCGACAGATCGCGGAAGCCGCGTTGTGCCGCGGTCCTGAGTATCTCGACGGCGCGGCGGCTCCACTCGTCCAGGTGACGCTCGCGCTCCTCGAGTCGCAGGGACGCGTCCGCTCGGATCGCCTCGCAGCAGGCGGCCAGGAGCACGGCGGCGTCCTTGAGGTCGTCGGGGCCGCCCTCCATCACGGTCGAGAGCTCGATGGCCGACTCGGCCGCTCCCGTGATGTTCCCCAGATCGAGCCGGACCTCGCTCTGCAGCTCCAACGAGATGCTGAGGAAGTCGAGGTAGTAGGGGTGCTTCGCGTTGATTCGCAGGGCACCGCGAATGGCGCGAAGCCCGTCCTCGAGCAGCGGCTCCGCTTCTTCGGACCGTCCGGTCTTCCTCAGCAGGAAGGCCAGATTGTGGCTGATGCCCGAGAAGTGGTAGAGAGCCTCAGGACTCCCCGGATTCATCGCCTTCAGCTTCGCGCGGAGGTCCCACGACTCGCGCAACATCGACTCCGCTTCCTCGAAGTGTTCGAGCTGACGTTGTAGTCCCCCGAGGAGGTCCAGGGCCGTCGCCAGGCCATCGAGATTGCCGACATCCTTGGAGTCCAGCTCGGTCATGCGGCGAGCGATCTCCAGAGACCGGCGCAGATACGGCTCCGACTTCTCGGGAGAGTCCGCGCGATAGCTCAGGCCGAGGTTGTTGAGCAATGTGATCAGGTTCTTGAGGTGAAACAGGTTCTCGGGGCTCTTCGCGACGAGAGCCTCGGCGATCTCGAGTCCCTTCTCGTAGGAAGCCAGGGCTTTTTCGGTTTGCCCGTTGTTGTGGTAGACCACGCCGAGGTTCAGGTAGCTGGCCCGCAACAGTGTGTCGCGATCCTGATCGTCGACCTCGAGGTCTTCGAGGACTTCAATGGCCCGCTCGTAGAGCGGCGTGACCTTCGCGTCCTGCCCTGAGAAGTGCCGCGATATCGCCAGATTGAACAGGTCTTCGCCCAGCCGAACCCCGACCTCGCCGCGCTCGGGGAAGCGCCGGGTGAGCTTCTCGCGGATGGCGATCGCTCGCTCCAAGAGCTCTTCGGTTCGCGGCTGCTGGCCCAGTGCCGCCGAGAACCGAGACCACTCCACGAAAACCTTCGAGCGGAAGTCGGGATAGGTGAACGTGGCCGGGAAGTCGGTCTCGAGCCGCTCCAGGATCTCGAGGGTCTCGGCGTAATGGGCCGCGCCCTCTTCGGGCTTCTGCATGCGGAAGTGGGTCGAGCCGAGGTTGTAGCAGGACATCGCGAGCTCGTACTGCCGGTCCGGGGTCGAGTCCTCGTCGACCAGCTCTCGCCGGAGCGCCATCGCTTCGGTCAAATGCTCGACCGCCTCGGGGTAGCGCTGCCGAGTGAGGAAGGTGGCTCCGAGGTTCTGCTTGCCATTGGCGAGGGTGACCCGGGCACGCACTCGAATCTCGTCGGGGAGATCGTCGATCGCTTCGATTCGAGAGATTGACTCGCGAAGCATCCGCTCGCACTCCTCGATTCGACCCTGGTTCATCAGGAACGAGGCGCGGTTGAGCGAGGTGTTCGCAAAGTCGAGCTGCAGCTTGGGATCGTCTGGAGATTCTTCCACGAGACCGCGCTTCAGCTCGAGCGCCGCCTCGAAACACTCGAGTGCGACCTCGTCGGATAGCTGGTTCCTCGCTTGAAAGCTCCCTCGCTCGTTGAGGACGTTGGCCAGCGCCGAGAGAGTCTTCGCGTACCCCTCTGATCCTTCCGGCAACGTCCTCAAGATCTCGATGGCGCGTACGAACGCCTGATCTGCCTTCTCCAAGTCGCCGAGCAGCTCTTGGATCGATCCCAGCCGGGAGTACGCGCGCGCCGACTGCCGGACGACACTGGGCTGATCGCTCTCCGAGTCGAGAAACCCCTCGAAGAGCGGGATCGCGTCCTCGAGGACCTCCCGGCGAATGCGCTCCATGTGTGGCACGCCCGAGAGTGACGACGAGCTCAAGCGCACCAGGAGCTGGTCGAGTGCCTGGAGCGCCCTTTCGAGATGCTCCTCGGCTCGCCGCTGCTCCACCAACGCACGCTCGCTCTCCGTCTCGGCCCGCTCCCATTGCGTCCTCGCCTCGAGCTCGGCCTCGAGGGCCGCGTCGCGCTGACGGCCCAGCTCCTCGTTGGCGCTCACGACCCGGTTGCGCTCGACGCGCAAGGCGCGCTCGGACTCGGTCGCTTGCCAGGCGATGATCGACGGCGCGATCACCACGACCACCAGAGCGAGCAGGGCGGCCAAGCTGCGCGTCGGGTTCCGCTGCACCCAGCGCTTCGACAGCAGCCAGAGACCCGGGCGACGCGCCTCGATGGGACGGTGCTCGAGGACGTTGTCGAGGTCGCGTCCCAGATCGGCCGCAGTCGCATAGCGGCGATCGCGATCGGGCTCCATCGCGGTGTGACAAACGACCTCGGCGTCCCAAGGCACCGAGGCGTTGATCTGGCGAATCGGGGCGCGGCGGCCGGCGAGGATCGCTTCCTTCGCACTCTCCTCGGTGGGCAGATGGTAGGGGCTGGTCAGGGTGAGCAGCTCGTAGAGCGTCACGCCGAGCGAGTACACGTCGGTGCGCCGATCGAGCGAGTCACGCTCGTTGCGAAGGTGCTCGGGCGACATGTAGGGCAGGGAGCCGACCTGGGAGCCGGTCCGTGTCAGGCGCGTCGCGCCACCCGCCTGGGAGGCGAGGCCGAAGTCGAGGAGCATCACGCGCCCGGCCGGCGTGACCATGATGTTCGACGGCTTGATGTCGCGATGGACGACGCCGCGTTGATGGGCGTGCTCGAGCGCGTCCGCGGTCTGCCTCACGAGGCGGAAGCACGCCTCGACCCACGTCCCCGAGAACACGTATCCCTGAGAGCCGCGCGCTTCGCTGTCCTCGCCCGAGTCGAGGGAGACGGCTTCGGCGAGGTCCGCACCGGTGAGCTCGGACGGGTCGCGGCCGGCCAGGGACTCGAGCACCTCGGCGAGCGTCCGGCCTTCGACGCGCTCCATCACGAAGTAGGGGATGCCGTCCTGCTCGCCGACCGAGTGCACCGGGACGATTCCGGGATGCTGGAGGCGCGCGACCGCCTCGACCTCGCGGCGAAACCGCTCCCGAGCACCCGAGAAGTAAAGCAGCTCGGGACGGATGACCTTCAGAGCGACTTGCCTGCCGAGTGATTCCTGCTCGGCCAAGAAGACCGCACCCATGCCGCCGCCACCGAGCCGCTCCAGCAAGCGGAAGTCGCCGAGGCGCTCGGGGATCTGGTCGGTGGCCTTGGGGGCCTCGAGCAGTCCGATGCGTTTCAGATTGTCGACCCAACGTCGGATCGCGGTCGCGTGCTCGGGGTTCTCATCGCAGAACGCCTCGATCGCACTCGGTCCTTCGACCTCGAAACGCTCGAGACATCGGGCGAACAGATCGTGGAGCTCTTCGCCAGTCGAACGATTTCCGTCGTCCTCGGGGTCGAGCTGGGTGGGCGGGTCGAACTCTCGGCTCATGGTCTCATCCGGGGTCACGACTGAAGGGCGGCCGGCCACCCCCATTGTGATGCAAGTGGACGCTGGCGCAGACGACGTTTTTCTCGGGATGGGCTTGGGGGCGAGCGCCTGTCCGGGCGCAAGCTCGCTCGGTCTGAGGTCGTCTTCGTGTGTGAAAGCCTGCGGCTCGCTCGGCTTGCGCGCTCCGTTCCTGAGCGGCGCGTGTTGCCTCAAAGGCCTTCGGCTTCGCCTTTGGCGGGGAGGAGCTGGCTGAGGACGTCGAGGCCGAGGGCGCGGCCGCTTCGGAGGCGAAACGCACAGCACGTCATGAGCGCTTCGAGCTCGCGTCGGTTGCCAGGCCAATCGTGAGCGATGAGGCGCTCGCTAGCTTCGGGCTCGATCCCTGGCAAGCGCTTGCCGATGTGCGCGCCAGCTTGGGTGAGGTAGGCATCGGCGAGGATCGGGACATCGGTCGACGCGCGCCGAAGCGGAGGCACACCCAGGCGGTACTCGAAGGTGTCGATGAGATCGGTGAGCTCGGGACGGCGGCGACGGCAGTTTCCGGGCGGTCCACCGAGAAGGGCGAGGAAGCGGGTCTCTGCGACGCGTCGCCGATGTCCGTCGTGCTCGAACGTCCCAGTTCGCAGCACGCGGGTGAGTGGCCCCGCGAGCTCGCGCGGCGCCTTCTCGAGATGACACCAAAGGATCGTGCCGCCGCGCGCACCCTCGAGAGCTCCGGGCGCCTTTGAAGTACCGAGGAGGGTGGCCTGGAGCTCGCTCGCCGATCCATGGCAATCGACAACGATCATGGGGCCCCAAGCTCGAGTGCGATTGAAGTGGAGGAGCTGCGCCATCTGCTGGCGGCCGCTGCCGGGCTCGCCGTAGAGGAGCAGCGGCCCGGTCGCGTCGACCCACGCCTCCGCTTGCCGAATGAGCCGTCGCACAGGGGGGGAGTGACCGAGGAAGCTCGAGAAGTCGCGGCCGACGCGGAGTGCGTCGCGCAGCGCTCGGTTCTCGCGGGCGAGTGCGTCGTAGGAGCGGGACAGCGCGTCCTGATCCAGCCAGCGGTGGATCAATGGGGCGAGCACGCGGGCGAGGTCGACGAGCAGCTCGAGCTGCCTGGGCTCGAACGCTTCGGGGGACGCGGCCCGCTCGGCGACGAGCGCTCCCGGTTGCCTCGGCAGCGGGATCGGCGCCCCGATCCAGGAATGGACGCCGCCCTCGGTCGCTTCCTTTCGGACGAGGGGCTTCCCCGACAACCGAAGGCGCTCGAGCAGTTCTTCTCCAAGTGGCGAAGGGCGAATGAACGAGCTTCGGCGACGCTCGATCCGCAGCGGGGTCGCGGGTGAGCGCGGCGGCTTCATCCACCACACGATGCGGTCGGCGGCCAAGCTGTCGAGGAGCTCGCGTGCGAGCTGGTCGAGCGCCTCGTGCATCGAGAAGCGTCCATCGAGATCGCCGATCGCGCGGAGGAGGATCCCGATCTCTTCGCTCGACTTCAGGTCGGTGTTGGCTCGGAGGCGGGCGAGGGTGGGCCAAGGCTGCTGGGCCTCGAGCGGGCTGAACGTCTC
Source organism: Planctomycetota bacterium (assembly GCA_040219065.1). GTDB lineage: Bacteria > Planctomycetota > OFTM77 > OFTM77 > OFTM77 > OFTM77. Next base: position 4,486 of record JAVJTD010000103.1, on the reverse strand, counting down.
GACGACATCGGTACGGTCCTGCTCACCGTTCTCGGCCAGGTAGTACAAGCTGTTGTCGCCGATGACGATCTCGTCGCCGGGAGTCAGCTCGGTCGCGTGGACGCGTCGGCCGCCGACGAGGACGCCGTTGTAGCCACCGAGATCTTCGATGCAGTAGCCCCCGGTGGTCTTCAACAGCAATGCATGGCAGCGCGACACGGCCGAGCCAGGCAGCACGATGTCCGATTCGGGATGTCTCCCGATGGCCATGCGAGCCCGGTCCAGCCGCACGATGCGCATCCCCTCCCCAGGGATGTGGACATGCAGTCTGAAATCCATCGGCCACGATTTGTCAGATGGGGGGAGCAGTTTCTCGAAGAGACCCGGACACTATACGCGCTGCTTTCTGTCTGTCCAGCGAGCGAGAGAATGTGTCGTCTCGCGCGTTCCCTGCAAGAGGTTCAATGTCAAGAGAGACTTCGCTCGGAGCGTGCGCGGGGCGTTGAATCCGGGCGGAGCCGGGGACATGATGACCGCGCTTTCCCATCCCCAACGGAGATGTGCATCGTGTCTTCGCCCCTTCTCACCGGTGCGGCCGAGCCCACGGTCTTCGCGCCGCTCTTGACGCCGTTCCAGGGACCGGACCTCGAGGTCGACCTCGATTGGATGAGCCGTCACCTCGACTTTCTACGCGAGCGCGGAGTCGACGGCGTGCTGCCGCTCGGCACGAACGGCGAGTTTCCCAGCCTGTCGTACCGGGAGCGTTGCGCGATCTTGGATCACGTGGCGCTCGAGAAGGGGAGCCTGCTCACGATCGCTGGAGGGGCTTCGCCCTCGATCCAGGAGACGGTCGCGATCGGTCGACGTGCCGCCGAGCGCGGCTTCGATGCGTTCCTCGTCCCGCCGCCTTACTACTTCAAGGGCGTCGACGACGAAGAGGTCGCCGCGGCGTTTCGCTACGTCCTCGATCGCGTCGAGATCCCGGTCCTGCTCTACGACTTTCCCAAGCAGTGCATCATCGAGGTGAGCGAGGGCGTGCTCGATCGGCTGCGCGGGCACGAGAGGCTTCGCGGGATCAAGCTGTCCTTGGCGGATCCCGAGATCGTGCGCCAGCGCTGCGAGCGATACCCCGAGCTCGCGATGTTCGTCGGCAACGATCATCTGCTGGCCGGAGGGCTTCGGGACGGAGCCGCCGGTGGCATCACCGCGTTGGCGAACTGGGTGCCTCAGGTGCACCGCCGATTGCTGGCGGCGCATGCCTCGGGCGCGGACACCGGCGACGCGCAGGCCGAGCTCTCCAGGTGGCGCTCTGTGTTCGAGGCGCACCCGATGCAAGGCGCACTGAAATACGCGCTGCACACGGCGGGCTTGCCCGCGAGACACGTGCGCCCACCCTTGCGGGATCTCACCGAGACGGAGAAAGTATCGCTCGCGGCCGAGCTGAAGGAGCTGGGCCATTCGACTTCCATGAGCTGAGGAGCAGAGCTCGATGAAGGTCCCCGGTGAGCTGAATCCTGGATCGCGTATTCTCCTGGGGCCCGGTCCGAGCGACTGTCATCCGCGAGTGCTTCGCGCGATGTCGACGCCGCTGCTCGGGCACCTCGACCCCGAGTTCCTCTCGTTGATGGAAGACGTCCAGGCGATGCTGCGCGCTGTCTTTCAGACCGACAGCAAGATGACTCTTCCGATCTCGGGAACGGGCAGCGCGGCGATGGAAGCCGCGGTGGCGAACTTGATCGAGCCGGGCGAGGTGGCCGTCGTCGGCGTGCACGGTGTGTTCGGAGGTCGCATCGCGGCGATGGTCGAGCGCGCCGGCGGGCGGGCGGTGAAGGTCGAAGCGCCTTGGGGAAGCCCCCTCGATCCCGAGGACATCGAGCGCGCATTGAAGGGCGACGGTGCGGGCGCCAAGCTGGTCGCCGCCGTCCATGCCGAGACGTCGACCGGCGTCCTCCAGCCCCTCGCCCCGTTGGCGCGGCTCGCGCAGCAGCACGGCGCTTTGTTCCTCGCCGACACGGTGACGTCTCTCGGCGGCCATCCGGTCGACTTGAAGGGCTGGCATGTCGACGTGGCGTTCTCCGGCTCGCAGAAGTGCCTGGGTGTGCCGCCCGGGATCGCGCCGCTGACGTTCAATGAGCGGGCGATGGAAGTGGTGTCGAAGCGCAAGGAGCCTTGCCGGAGCTGGTACCTCGACCTCGGGATGATCGGCTCCTACTGGGGCACCGAGCGCGTCTACCACCACACGGCGCCGATCACGATGATTTATGCGCTGTATGAAGGTTTGAGGGTCGTGCTCGAGGAAGGTCTCGAGAGCCGCTGGGAGCGGCATCGCGAGAACCACGTGGCGCTGGTCGCGGGCCTCGAGGCGATGGGCTTTCAAATGAACGTCGAGCGTGAGGGCGAGCGTCTGTGGACGCTCAACGCCGTGACGGTCCCGAACGGCATCGACGAAGCGAAGGTCCGGAAGCACTTGCTCGAGCAGCACGGCATCGAGATCGGCGGAGGTCTCGGCCCGCTCAAAGGGAAGATCTGGCGCATCGGTTTGATGGGATACTCATCCCAGCGCCACAATGTCTTCGCCGTCCTCGCCGCCTTGGAAGAGGCCCTTCACGAGCAAGGCCGAAAGCAGAGCCCGGGCGCCGGAGTCGCCGCCGCGTTGGAGAGCTACCGCGGTTGATGTGGAGAGTCGTCGATCGGAGCACGATGATCGATCAGGCTCCGATCGAATCCAGCTCTCTCAGTCAGCGCCCCAGAAGATGGAGTAGCTGTCGCTCAACAGGTCGGCCGTGATGAAGTCGAGGTCTCCGTCGCTGTCGAGGTCACCCGTGGTCACCGCAATTGGAAAGTCCAAGGTGCCGGGGGTCTGAAAGCTCTGGCCCGGGCGGAACACGCCCGGCCGGATCTGGAAGAAGACGGTGCGGCTGTTGCCGAGGAAATTGGCACAGACAATATCGAGGTCACCGTCCTGATCCAAGTCGGCCAGTGCGAGACCGGCCGCGCCGAGGGTGGTCGTGAAGCCGCCGATGTTCGTGCCGCTGGAGAAGACACCAGGCGCGGTCTGGAAGAAGAGCGCGATGTTGCTTCCGCTCTGATTGGGACAGGCCAAGTCGAGGTCTCCGTCCCCGTCCAGATCACCGGCGACGACGCCCTGCGGCGAGAGGCTGACCAACGGACTTCCCAGAGTCGGTCCCGGCGTGAACACTCCAGGGCTGGTCTGGAGGAAGATCTGCAGGTTGTTGCCAGCGCTGTTCGCCGAGACGATGTCGGCGTCAGCGTCGCCATCGAGATCCGCGATGGCCACTCCGAGCGGAGCATTCGTGATTCCCTCGCCACCGAGCACAGGGCCCGGAGTGAAGATCCCGATGCCGGTCTGGAGCATGACGCGGAGGTCGTTGTTGGACCCCGTGGCCAGCACGACGTCGAGATCACCGTCGTCGTCCAGGTCACCGATGTCGAGAGCGAGCGGACCCGGAGTGGTGTCTGCATCGCCGAAGGAGCGGAGGGTGAACTCGCTCGGAGCGGTCTGAAGGTAGACGTCCATCTTGTTTCCTCCCAGATCGGCCGTCACGACGTCGAGGTCTCCGTCGCCATTCAGGTCCCTCAGACGTGCTTGTCTCGGGTTGATGCTCCCCGTCAGCTTGGGACCTGGCGCGAACACTCCGGGAGATTCATTGACGAAGAACTGGAGGTTGCCGCCACTCGGCAGAATGTCCAGGTCGCCGTCCTCATCGAAGTCCCCCAGCGAGACTCCGGTCGGTGAGGGGAAGTTGGGGCCACCCAGCTTGGGACCTTCGTTGAATTGACCCAGGCTCGTCTGGAAGGCGACCGTGACAGAGTCTCCGATACTGTCGACGAACGCGATGTCCTGCCGGCCGTCGCCGTTGAAGTCATCGACGACCAAGGCCGGGTGGCTGCTCGCTCGATCGATCGATGGGCCAGGGGTGAGCTCCCGAGGAGCCGTTTGCAGGAGAACGCTCACGTTTCCTCCGTCGGTCGAGTTGCCGATGACCAGGTCGAGATCGGCATCACCGTCGATGTCCGCCGATACCAGCGAGACCGGGGAAGCGGCCGCGACCAGATCCCGGAAGGTCTCGACGGGCTCGAACGCCCCCGAGGCATCCTGGTAGTAGATCCTGAGAAGGCCGAGCGTGCCGTCCGCCGCGACGATGTCAGATCGACCGTCTCCGTCGAGGTCTTGCACCAACAGATCCGTGTTGACCGCGAAAGCCTCCCCTGATGACAGGGCGGGACCGAGCTCGAAGGTCCCGGGCGCCGTCTGATAAAAGACTCGTACGTAGCTGTCGTCGTCTTCGAGCTGAAGATCACTTCCCACGACGAGGTCGAGGTCTCCGTCTCCGTCCAAGTCTCCTAGCCGCAGCTCGATCGGAATGAAGGTCGATTCGTCGTCCATCAGGCTAGGCCCTTCGACGAAGACGCCAGGCGTCGACTGGAAGTAGAGCGTGACGCTGGCCTGGATCGGGTGGGAGACGGCCAGGTCGAGGTCGCCATC
>JAVJTD010000076.1:0-5119 GCA_040219065.1 Planctomycetota bacterium | reverse complement strand
GCGGTCGGACCTTCGGCCCTAGGGACCCAGGCCTTCCAGATGGCCAAACTCCAGGGGCATCCTGCCCGCCTCCGAGCTCACGCCGCCGGACGTAGGTAGTAGTACCACCAACCGCCGACCTCCCGGGCGATGAACCACGGCGTCTTCAGGAGAGGGCGCGTCTCCTGAGCCGGCACCGTGTAGACCGTCAGTCCGGCACGCTGTGCCGCGAGTTGGATGCGCGGGAGGTGGAAGAACTGACTGACGGCCAGGACGCGGCCGGAGGGTGTGATCCGTGTCAGGGCGCGGACGGTCTCTTGCGTGCTGGTGCCGCCCGGATCGAGGACGATCGCGTCAGCGGGTACTGCGGCTTCGAGCGCCAGCCGCTGCATCACTTCGGTCTCGTGGTAAGCGCCCGCACCGGGGCCACCGGACAGGATGAGCTTCGGCGCGAGCCCTTCGTGATACAGCTCGCAGCCGGTCTGGACTCGGTCCCAAAGGGCCAAAGACGCGCTTCCGTCCGCGTACGCTTTCGCGCCGAACACGACGATCGCATCCGCCGAGCGCCGGTAGTCGGTCTGGCCATAGGTGAGACACATGAGGATCGGGAAGCCCGCGGCGGCGATGCCCAGGCAAGGCACGTTGACCAGCCAGCGCCGCTTCGAAGTCCACAAGGGCTGAACGCCGCGCGTCGACCAGGCGCTGAGCAGGCAGGTCAGCGCGATCGGGAGCGACGCCGGCAGCCAGATCCCGGACGTGAGGCGACCGCTGCTCAGGAGGACGGTGTACTGCACCGCATTGACGAGTGCCACGATCGCGAGCGCCACGGCCACGCCCGCTGTCACGCGCAGCATTCGCCGCGTCCGCGTGAGCCCGACCCCGTGAGCGAGCAGCACGCTCGCCGCGATCGCCAGCACGAGGACCTGCCCGATCTCGGGCAGGAACCGCAAGTCGATCCACCACAGGTTCACATCGAACCCGCCGATCGCCCGGCGCAACAGGTTGAACAGCGCGAACGCCCCCAGGCCCAAGGACGCTCCGCGACCGACATCCGAGATGCTCGGCAAGACTTGCCGAATCCTCATGGGACCCTCCCTTCCCAAGACCGAGGATGTGACCGACCGGATCAGCCTATCAGCCCGGGTCACCTCGGCCAACTCTGCGGAGCAAAGTGGGCCATCTGTGCCGGGAAGGGAGTGCCAACTTCGAAAGTGGGCCATCTGTGCCGGGAACAGAGTGCTCACTTCGAAAGTGGGCCATCTGTGCCGGGAACAGAGTGCTCACTTCGGTTACCATCCCTCCGGCAGACCGGCAGCTTGGGACTCGCCCGCGCTTTGAGGAGACGCTTCGGATGACACCGAACCGGCGGCTGAACCTGTTCGATGCGACGATGATCGTCATGGGAGGGATCATCGGAGTCGGGGTGTTCCTCACACCGCAGCGGATCTGCACCTACCTCGGTGAGCCCGTCTGGGTGCTCCTCGCCTGGGCGATCGGTGGCCTGATCGCGATGACGGGTGCCTTCGTGTTCGCCGAGCTGGGCGCGGCCTACCCGCATTCGGGCGGGAAGTACGTCTACATCCGGCGAGCGTTCGGGCCGTTCGTGGCCTTCGTGTATGCGTGCGTCCTGCTCTTCGTCGTGTCGACCGGCGCACTCGCCGTGGTGGCCGACTTCTTCGCGGGCCGACTCCTCGAGGTCATGCCTTCGATGGACTCGGAGGCGGGTACCGCGCGCCAGATCCTGGCACTCACCGTCATCGTCGTCCTGACAGGCGCGAATCTCTTCGGCATCAAGATCGGCTCCAGGATCCAGAACGTGTGCATGATCTTGAAGCTGCTCGCGATCGTCGTCGTGATCGGCGGTGGAGCGATCTACGCCTTCGGCGATGCCGGACGACTGACGGCCGTCGCTGCCAATGCTGAGCCGATCGAGCGCGCGGCTCCTTGGCAGGGACTGATCGTCGCCATCCTGCCGGTCCTCTTCTCGTTCGGCGGCTGGCAGAACCTCTCCTTCATCTCATCCGAGGTGGACAATCCTCAGAGGAACATGCCCAAGGCCGTCGTGATGGGCGTGATCGGTGTGATCGTCGTCTACGTCTCGATCAACTGGGCCTATTTGCAGGTGCTCGAGGTCGATGCCGTCGCGACCGACCCGGACTTCGCCACTCGCGTCGCCCGCACGACGCTCGGCGACATTGGCGGGCAGTTCGTGAACGTCGCGCTCGCGATCTCGGCCTTTGGCATCTGCGGCGTCATCGTCATGGCGACACCGCACGTCTACGTCGCGATGGCGCGGGACGGGCTCTTCTTCCGATCATTCGGCAAGAAGCACCCGAAGACCCAGGCACCGGTCTTGGGACTTCTGCTCCAAGCGGCAGCCGCCTTGGCGTATCTCTTCTCCGGATACGGAGGGCTACTGATCGACTCGGTCGCCTTCGCCGAGTGGATCTTCTTCAGCTTGGCCGGCTTCTCGCTCTTCGTGCTGCGCAAGAAGGAGCCCGATCTGCACCGACCCTACCACGCGTTCGGCTACCCCTGGATTCCGGGGCTTTTCTGCCTCCTCGCCATCGGTGTCGTCGTCGGCGCCTTGACCCAGGCCAGCTTCGAGACCACTCGCCTCGGCCTCGGTGTCCTCGCCGGCGGCGCCATCGCCTACCTCATCTGGCGCGCCGCAACCGGCACGAGAGCGCCCGAGGCGATCGAGCCCGACGCCTGACCTCGAGCCATTCGCGTTCGCAGCTCCGCATTCGGAGCGCCGGCTTCAACCGGTCTCGGGGTCCTCTGGCCGAGCGCATTGGAGGAGACCCAGAGCTCACATCCGAGACTCCGTGGCCCCCGATGCTGAGAAGGCGACCCTCCCGTTACCAGGAAGGCCGCCTTGGACACAGAAGGGTCTCAGTTCAGCAGGAACGAATCGACCTGCGAGATGTTGCCCCAGTTGAAGGAGGCGTCGCGGGTAATGCCGACGTAGTACACGCGGATGCCCGGCAGGGTCAGGGTGTAGGTGCCGAGCGGGGTGACCGAGTTGCTCGGCAGGGTGTTGAGCAGCGGGGCGAGGGCCGTCGCGCTCAGGTTGGTGAAGCTGTCGAAGCGGATGCCCGTCGAGCGGAGGCCGCTGGCCGGCAGGGTGAACGGCGGGTTCAGGCCGGTGCTCCAGAGCACGAAGCCGATCGGGAAGCTCGTCAGATCCATCAGGTCGGCCGCGACCTGATCATCAGCGGTGAACTCGAACTGGAAGGTGTCACCTCTGCTCAAGCTGAAGGACGAGTTTGGCGTCGGGACGATACCCGGCGCCGGCGTCGCGGAGCCCGGCGAGACCGGATTGACCGCGAGGGCGACGGAGCCGTGGATGGCGTCCCTCGCATCGCGCAGGTCGGCGAAGATACCGTCGGGAACCGCGCAGAAGGTCTCGACATCGATGAAGGCACTCGGGCCGGTGTAGGCCTGGACGAACTCGGCGGCCTCGATCACACCACTCGAGTTCGAGTCGCTCAGACGGTAGATGTCGAGGCTGAGGAACGAGAAGTTGGCTTGCACCCACACTTCACCGCCGAAGACCTCGATGTCGCCGATGAACGGATTCTGGAAGCCGGTGAGCGCTTCGACGTCCGCCCAGAGAGCGATCTCGGAGCCGAGGCTGATGCTCGCGTCGCCATTGGCGTCGTCGGCGAGGAAGATGTCGTGCACGTTGGCATTGTAGGAGCCGACGTAGAAGAGGTCGCGGCCACCCGGACCGGCGCCCAGGTCGACCTCGAGCGAATTGATGTTGGTCGACGCCGCGGCGCTCGGCAGCACGCCACCCGTGCTCGAGTTGAGGTCGATGAAGACCGTGACCTCGCCCGACACATCGCCGAGCAGGCCGGAGCCGTTGAGGTCCTTCATGCGGTAGACGCGATCGTCATCGTCTTCCCAGCCGAGCAGGAATCCGGCCGAGTCCTCGATGAGGAGCTCGAAGTCGTCGACGGACAGCGTCAGTCCATCGACCGTCGTCAAGGAAGAGCTGGTACCGGTGAGCAGCACCTCCTCGGCGGTGCCGAGATCGATGAAGCCGTTGCTGTTGAGGTCGTTCAGCACGTAGATGCCGGGGATGCCGCCGCCGTAGAGGTCACACGCGACGACGACGTTGCCCGCCGAGTCCATCAAGATCGCCGGCTCACCGCCGAGGTCACTGCCGTTGGCCGGCCAGAAGGGGGTCACCTCCGCGTAGTCCATGCGACCAGTGCGGTTGACGTCTTGCGCGAGATAGACGCCTTCACCGTTGGGGTTGCCGCCGGTGACGCCGTTGCTGCGATCGTAGTAGTAGAGCTTGGCCGGATCGACCGAGGTGTCGACGGCGCAGGCGTACACCGAGTTGGCGGTCGCGTAGCCGCGAACGAAGCTGGCGTCCTTTTCGATCCCACCGGCATCGTTGCCGTAGGTGCCGTTCGACTCTCCATCGACGTTGGCGAGACGGACGACGCGGTCGGGGCCGGACTCGGCCCAAAGGAAATCGGGGTCCTGGGCGAGCGCCGACGGTGCGAGAAGTGCACCGGCAGCCGCGAGGCTCAGAGCGAGACGGGTCATCACATTCCTCCGATCAGGCTGGAACGTGCCCCCGAGGGGACGAGGACACCTCGTCGCGAAGGGCACGATCGCCAAGGTCGCCTCGCGCGATGAGCGCAGCACTGCGAGGCAGGAGAGGATTCGATGAAGCTTCGCGGAGTGGCCTGAAAGGAGGGAGGGCCACGGATGGCGACTCCCGTGGCCCTTGTGGTGTGGTGGGGTTTTGAAGCTGCCGCGAGAGGCGAGCTCTCGCGAGACGGAGGCGAACCTATCAGTCGAGACGCGTCCGAGGTTGGCGAGGGAGGCAGAGAGCTGGAGTAGCTCTCGACGATCGCGGAAAGGGGGAATGCGAGTCCTCGCCGGACGCGCCTTCGCTCGAAGTGCAAGCCAAGCTACGCCCGCACGATGAAGGCGGAATGAGCCTCGGATGAAAAGAGGGGGCGTGGCGATTGGGACGTTCGATGGAGTGCCCAAGTCGGAGCGGCGGTGACGAAGTCTGTCGATGAGGGCTCTCGCGAGCGAGCTTGGGCCGGGGGCGAGCCTGGCCACGGAGATGTGAAGTCTGAATCCACACCAAGGCGCTCGGATGAGGACACGG
>JAVJTD010000057.1:0-21319 GCA_040219065.1 Planctomycetota bacterium | reverse complement strand
GTGAAGACCTCTGGCACGTGCGACTCCGCCAAGGGTGCTTGCGAGAAGGCCGCTGCGGCTGAGCTCGTGAAGACGGCTCCCAAGGGCGAGTGCTGCGAGCAGAAGGCCGCTGCCGAGCTTGTGAAGACCTCTGGCACGTGTGATTCCGCCAAGAGCGTTTGCGAGCAGAAGGCCGCTGCCGAGCTGGTGAAGACCAGCGGCACGTGTGATTCCGCCAAGAGCGCTTGCGAGAAGGCCGCTGCGGCCGAGCTCGTGAAGTCCGCGCCGAAGGCCAAGGAGTGCTGCGCCGAGAAGGCGAAGGCCGAGCTCGTGAAGAGCAAGTCGAAGGACTGATCTCGGCTCTCCTCGAAACCGACCGAATTCGAGCGCGAGGCCGATCGGCGACAGCCGATCGGCCTCGTTCTCTTGGTTTCCTCGAGTACCGGCACCGCCCCGCAGCCTGTGCGATCTCCCATACCTTCAAAACCTCACATCTTCAACATCGGCAGCGGCTTCCAAGAACGCGCCGTTTCCGGAAGCGCGCATTAAACTTTCATCTCCGCAGCCTCCGATAGCTTCCTGGACGCCGACAACAGCCCAGGGTGCTCTGTCGAGACGTCACGTTCGGGGTTTCGAATCGGAGATGGTGGCATGCCGTTCGACTTGCTCTCACTCGTCCTGTTGACTGCGCTCTACGGCGCGCCCAACGAGCCGGTGGACGACGATGTGATGCTGTGGCGCTACGCCGGCACGGTCCGCGTACAGGACACACAGAAACAAGTCTCGCTCGCCGTTCTCGACGGGCTCAGCCCGGAGCAGGAGTTCAAGCTCTCGCCCGGCTACCGCGTCGAGTCGAACGGAGGTTTCGAGATCAGCATCGGTCAGCGTGCGACGGTCGACGTCCGCGGCTCCGAGAAGGTGACGTTGACCTCTCATGATGCGTCCGCTGTCAGCTTCGACTTTGCGGACGGACGCAACATCATCTTCAAGCTCAACGGCATCATCCTGACCGCGAAGTTCCCCGGCGACCTGATGCTCGCCGCGGACTCGCAGGGCGAGAGCCTCATTCAGGTGGCGACGATTGGCAGCAACCTGCTGGTCAAGAACATCCAGGGCTCCGAGCTCCTCGTCTATCGCGGGCAAGACCCGCTGCACCGGATCGACGCCGGCAACCGGCTCGAGATTCCGATCCAGGCGACTACGGTGCCCAGGAGCTCGGGCGCCTCGGGCAAGCCCACGGACGATCAGTCGGAGATCAGCCAGCCGGCTCCCCGAGAACCGACCGTCCGCTCTGAAGATCCCGAGCCGACTCCCGAGCCAGCGCCCGAGGCCGCTCCGATCGGAGCGACCTTCGAGGGCGCCAAGTCGATCTTGTGGGGCACCCAGATCGTCCGCATCCCCGAGGGCGTCCGCGGTACTGTGCGCGGGTCGGACATGAACGCTCGCCTCGAGCTCGAGCGTGATGCCGGCGCCCAGGGCGTCGCGATCCTCAAGATCGGCTCCGCTCGCATCTTGATGGGCCCGGGCGCTCGCCTGGTCATCAACGCCAAGGGTCGCGTCGTCGGCGTGCAAGGCCAGGTGATCGGCGGGGCGGGTGCCGCTCGCCTCGGTGCCGCGGGCTCGTCGGGTTCGGGATCTGGAAACGCTGGCTACGTCGCACCGAACCCTTATGAGCAATCGAGTCAGTTCAGCGGCGGTCACGACGGCTGATCACCGGTAGAGCTCTGCATACCTGAAACATCGCGAACGGGATCCGGCAGGCACGGATCCCGTTTCGCGTTGGTTCGGCGAGTGGGGCAGGGGTCCGGGCGGCAGGAATGAAGCCCAACTCTGCACCCTTCTCCGTGTTGCAATCCCGGAACGCTCCTGCCTATACTGGCCGCGCGGTTGGATCTCGCTTCGACTGACAGCTCGTCATCCGGATCGGAGGTGGGGCACTAGGCGGACCTCGTCCCGCGATCCGGTACCATCCGACCATGACAAATCGCTCGCCAGGGGAGCCCCTTCGTCACCGCGGCTGTCGGTGAGGGAGGTCTCGTTCGGCGCGCTGGTGACAAGCGACACTCGGGAGGGGAGTCGGTCCATGGGTAGTTGGGCGATTCGATTCGTTTTCGCCATGTCGTTCTGGGCGATGTTCTACGTCGATCCGTCGGCCCAGGCGATGGCGGGGCCACTATGGCAAGAGACCGAAGAGGAAGATCCGATTCGGGAGGGTGACGAGGAGACTCCCGGCACCTACTCGGGCGACGAGTCCGACCGGTCGACCGTCGGCTTCGAGACCGCGACCGACCTCGAGCTCCAGTCGGCGCGCGAGGTGTACAACGACGTGACCGATCCGATCGAGATCGGATCGCGGCGGCTGGGGCGCATCACGCCGTTGCCGCGTGAGGTGTTTCGCCTCGGCAGCTTCACGATCTTCCCGGAGCACCGGGAAGAGGTCATCTGGAACTCGAACCTCTTCCTGACCGAGAGGCAGGTCAAGTCGTCTTGGCTGTTCCGCCACATTCTCGGTGGTTACAGCTACGGTGAGTTCGCTGACGAGCGCATTCGCCTGGACTTGGGCTACCAGGTCGAGTTCAACAACTTCACGCGCAATCCGGTGCGAATCCCGAGCGGTGATGGACGTTTCGTGACAGCGCCTCGCGACATCGATCACAGCCAGCAGTTCGCCAATGCGCGGCTTCGGTTCGACTACAACAGGGTGTTCGCGTCCCTGCAGTGGAAGTACGAGAACCTGTTCGACCCGATCCGGATCGACTTGGAGAACCCCAACCCGACTCCCGGGAATACGCCACCCGGCTCGGCGCCCCTATCGCCATTCGTCTTCAACGGAGAAGACCTTCGACGGAATCTTGTGCTCGCTGAAGGGAGATTCGGGGCCTATCTGGATGAAGACAGAATCGTAACTGTAGAAGGGCGGTATCAGTTCCTCTCGTCTCAGTACAACGCCCCTCAGTTGGCGTTCTTCGATTCCCAGCAGCATCGCTTCTCGGCCCGCGGTAGCTACCGCATCGCGTCTCGCCACGCCGTCTACGGAGAGTTCGTGTATGGCGTCTGGGACTACGGACGGCCAAGAGTTGAAGCTCGCCGTCTCAACGACGACATCTACCGTGAGTATGCGGCTGGATTCCAGGGCGAAGTGCAAGACAACGTGACCTATGAGGCGCGCGTCGCCTACCGCTACGACAACTTCGAGGAGGACAGCGCTCTAGGTTTCGCCGAAGAGAACATCGGGTCTGGAAGTAGCGATAACAAGCATCGCGACTTGATCGGCACATTCTCAATCACGGCGGCACCTACCGATGAGCTCACCGTCTCCGCACGCTATCTTCGCGCAATGGTAGCGAGTCCGAATTCGAACTTCCAGGTCATCAATCGTCTCGATTCCTATGTGCTCTACGACTTCACACAGGAACTCGCAGGAAAGGTCGGCGCCTTCTACGAGCACAGCAGTCCCTCGAGTGCCAACCGGCTCAGTCGCTGGGGAACGGGTATCGGTGCCCTCTATCGATTGACTCCCAACGTTCAAATTGGACTTGATTGGGAGTATCGACAGCGCATTTCTTCGGACCCTTTCGGAGACTATCGTCGCCACCTGGTTGCGCTCAGCCTCGGCCTCAGCTTCTGAGTCAGCCAGCGATGTCGAAGTGGAGCGCGGGCTTCCAGCCCGCCTCCGCCTCAACCGACAGCGTGTCCCCTCCTGAAGTGGAGCGCGGGCTACCGGCCCGTCTCCGTTCGCCGAACACCCGATTTGAGCGCTATCATCGACGAACGAGGCGGGCGACTCGGGTGCGGGCCGGCGATGCGGAGACAGCGGGCGGTGTCCGGGACCTGCAGTCGACCCGGGCGTGTGCCGCCTTTGAGCTCCGGCGTCAGCGCCTTTGCTCCTTGGTGCTCCTCTCTCGCACCGAGCCGGCGATCGAAGCGGTGGCGACGAAGATCGCGAGGTCTTTGATCAGGTACTGACCCTCGGGCGTCGGGGCGAAAGGGAAAGCCTCGAAGCAGACCTGGGGATGATAGGCGAAGGCGAGCAGGATCCCGGGCAGCCGGATCAAGAGCAGCAGCAGAGCGACGCGGACCAGTGGCCGGTAGATCAGACACAGCCCGATCGTCACCTCCCACCAACCCAGCACCTGCACCCACACCTCCGACGATCCCCAGTAGATCGTGTGCGCGACGATCGATGTGGTCGTGTCGTGCCCGAAGGGCTTGAGCAGGCCGAACCAGAGAAAGAGCACGCCCAACGACTGCCGATGCCAGAAGTGCGCGTGGCGTTGGAACAGCCGAGCGATCGCGGCGTCGATGTGCTGTATCCGCATCTCTCCCCTCACGAGTGGCTCGATTCGGTTCACCGGTCAGAGCACTGCACTTGCCGGCTCCAGCGCGGGTGAGCCTACCATGTCGTGCCCGAGCGGACATCGAGCGCGCGAACCTCGTCAGCCAGGGCTGCGATGCCGCGAGAGTGTGGAGTGCTTCTGCTTCAGAGAGGCGTCGTCCCCCAAGGGGAGACCGACCTCGGCCCACATCCTGAGACAACCCTCTGGCGATCCGACTGACCGTCATTCGGAGCTCTTGAGGGCGAGCTTCTCGAGGCGACGGTAGAGGGTGGCGGGGGAGATGCCGAGCTCGGCCGCGGCTCGCTCGCGGTTGCCGTCACACAGGCGCAGCACCATCGCGATGTGACCGCGCTCGAAGCCGGCCACGGCCTCAGTCAGGTTCAAGGTCGGGCCGACTTCGCCGCGGATGTCGGGCGGGAGCTGCTCGAGGTCGATGCGGCCGTCGTCGGCGAGGATCATCGCGCGCTCGAGCACGTTGCTCAGCTCGCGAACATTTCCGCGCCACCGATTCGTGCATAGCGCCCGCATCGCGTCGGCCGCGACTTGCGGGATCGCCGTGCCGCTGCGGGCTGCATGGCGCTTCAGAAGGTGGTGTGCGAGCGCCGGGATATCCTCGAGCCGCTCCCGCAACGGCGGTACGTGGATGCGGATCACGTTGAAGCGGTAGTAGAGGTCCTCTCGGAACTCGCCCTCGCGAACGCGCTCCTCGAGGTCGCGATGCGTCGCGACGATGATGCGTGCCTCGAACGGAACAGCCCGATCCTCGCCGAGCGGCTGAACCTCACGCGCCTCCAAGGCGCGGAGCAGCTTGGCCTGCCCAGGTAGTGGCAGCTCGGCGATCTCGTCGAGGAACACCGTGCCCCGGCCGGCCGTCCGCAGCACACCGTCGCGACGTCGCTCGGCACCCGTGAAGGCGCCCTTCTCGTGACCGAAGAGCTCGGACTCGGCCATCGCTTCGGGCAGCGCGGCCAGGTTGATGGCCAGGAACGGCTCGTCGGCGTGTTGGGACAGACGATGGATCGCCCGTGCCACGACCTCCTTGCCCGTGCCCGTCTCACCTGTGACGAGAACGGTCGATTGCGCGGCCGCGGCTCGCTGGACCCAATCGAGGATTCCCTTCATGGCACGCGAGCCGGAGACCAGCTCTTCGCCTGGTTGACGTTCATTCAGGGCGCGCCTCAACCGCGCGTTCTCGCGGAGCAGCTCCCTTTGCTGGAGCAGGCCGTCGATCTTTCGACCGATCTCTTCGAGGATGAGCGGCTTGAGCAGGTAGTCGTGCGCGCCGCAGCGGAGGGCTTCGACCGCCGAGTCGATCGACGCGTAGGCCGTCGTCAGGAGCACTCCGAGATCGTCGTCCAGATCCCGCGCGCGCCGAATGAGCGTCAGGCCGTCGATGCCCGGTAAGCGCAGGTCCGTGAGCAATACCGAGAACGAGATATGTGAGAGACGCTCGAGAGCCTCCTCAGCTGTCTCGACGGCGACGACCTCGTAGCCAGTCTTCTGCAGATAGGTGGCGATGGCCATGCGCTGGGCGCGCTCGTCCTCGACGACCAGAATGCGGTCCATCAAGAAACCTCCTTCTCGGCGGCGACCGTCGTCCGGGACGTTGGCGCAATGCTGTCATCCGGTGCGGACTCGAACAGGCGTACGACTGCCGTCGTGCCACGTCCCGGCGAGCTGTGAAGCTCGATGTCACCGCCAGCGTTCCGAATGATGTCACGGCAGATGCTGAGCCCGAGGCCCGTTCCGCGCCCGACCTCCTTGGTCGTGAAGAGCGGCTCGAAGCAGCGACCGAGCACGGCGCGATCCATGCCGACGCCGGTGTCCTTGATCCGCAAGACGACACCATTCGAGAGCGCTTGCGTCTCGACGTCGAGACGGCCGCCGTCCGGCATCGCATCCACGGCGTTGATCAGCAAGTTCATCGTGACTTGCATCAGATGATCCTCGACGAGCTCCACGGGCGGGCTCGCGGGATCGAACCGCGTGTGCACGTCGATGCGTCGCATGCGCGGCTCGTGACGGAGCAGCCGCAGCGCGTCTTCGGCGACGGCCTGCACCGAGACCCAGGAGGCCTCGTCACGCCGGCGGCGAGCGAAGTCGACCAGCTCGCGCAGGATGCGCCGCAGCCGCGCCGTCTCCTCGCGCATCGTGCCCACCATCTCCTGCGGCTCGTCGTCGAGCTTCGATTGTGCGAGGAGCTGAAGGTACATCTCGATCGACGAGAGCGGATTGCCCAGGTCGTGTGCGATCCCCGCGGCAAGGAGCCCGAAGGCCGCCATCTTCTCCTGATGGATGAGCCTGGCCTGGAGCTTGCGCTGCTCGGTGACGACACGCTCGATGACGAGCGTGCATCGCTCGCCACTGGGCAGATCGAGGGGGTGCGTCTCGATCGTCAGCATCTCGCCGGTGCGTGGATCGGTCATGTGCTCGGTCGTCGCTCGAGGGCTTCCCGTCTCGAAGGTCTCGGTCGCCGGGCAGTCCTCACAGGGCGCGTCGCGCCCGGCCAATCGCTCGAAGCAGCGATGGCCGACCAACGCGAGATCATGGACCCGCTCCGCGCTGCGGTTCGCTTCGAGCACGCGAAACCGCGAGTCGAGCACCATGAGAGCCGAGGGCGTGTTGTCCAGGATCGCCTGCAACGTCGCGCGAGCTTCGCGAAGCTCTTGCGTGCGCCTCGCCACCTCGTCCTCGAGCGCGACCGCGCGTCGGCGATGCTGCTGATAGGTCAACCAGCCGAGGACGGTCGCCGCCACCAGGCTCGAGGAGATGCCGCGCGCGAAATGGAAGCGCCGGACGATCTCGTCGCTGTGGCCATATCGACGTTCGATGATCTCCCAGACCGAGAACATCACCAGGATGGCCAGGCCGACGGCACCCGCCAAGATCGACCAGTCGGAGAGCCACGAGCGGAGAGGGGTGGGACAAGGGTGGGCAGCTGACTGCGTTGGGGTCATCAATGGCTCCTGCAAAGAGGCCAGCGATCGTGATCGCCAGGGCCAATCGATCGCGGCCGAGCGAGCTCCCGCGAGCGCCGTGCCGCGCTCTGGCCGTATCGATGATCCCGTGCGAGATCTACTCACCTCGGGGGTTTCCATCGGCAACTCCCAGCCTCGGCCATCCCAGGTCGCTACGCGTTCACACCAACGAGACGCACGCGCCCACAGCCATCATCTCGATGAGACGCCATCGGACAGGGGCGCGAGGTCCCGAACTCTCAACATCGAGAGCCAGTTTGACCTGTCTCTCTCAAAGGTGATGGATCGCCTCGTGCGCCGTCGAATGGGTCGTGTGCCAGAAATGGCGTGGGCATAGGGTCTTCCGAGTCATTCGACGATTTTCTTGCTCGCGGTGCGCGAGTTGTGATTGGCGGTGGGCGTGCCCGGCAGGGCAAGAACGCTCATCGGAGGACGCACTCGTGGCACATGTTTCGGCTCGGCACACGCTCGCCGCGCTCGGATTGTTGACCGGATCGATCTTCGGTGCCTCGGCGCCACAGGAAGCCGGTACCGACAATCCACAGGCCGATCCCGCGCTCGTCGATCTCTACGTCCGAAAGTGCGCCTCGTGCCATACGGTTGGCAGGGGACCGCGTGTCGGACCGGATCTGAAAGGTGTCGATGCGCGGCGCGAACGCACTTGGATCGTGGACATGATCCGCGAGCCGAGTCGATTGCTCGACCGGGATCCCGACGCTCGCCAGCTGCTTCAGCAATACAACGGCGTCCGCATGCCCGACCTCGGACTCACGGCCGAGCAAGCGGCCGGGCTCGCCGACCTGATCGCCCTCGCGTCGAAGTACCCGATCGACCTCACGCCGGCTTTCGTCAAGGTGACGGAGGCGACGACCGAGGACGTGGCGCGCGGTCGCGACCTGTTCTTCGGTCGGGCGAGGACGAAGAGCGGCGGGCCAGCGTGCAACGCGTGTCACACGGTCGAGGGTGCTGGCGGTCTGATCGGCGGCGGGACGCTCGCCAAGGAGCTCACGCATGCTTTCGCAGTGCTCGGTGACGAAGGGCTAGACGCGGCGCTCGCGAACCCGGCCTTTCCGCTGATGAAGGAGGTCTTCGCGGATCATCCACTCGAGACAGACGAGGTCTTCGCGCTGCGAGCCTTCTTGTACGACGCCAACCGCTCGGCAGGGGCAGCGAGCGATCGACTCGACATCGTCGTCATCGGCGTGCTGGGCACGGTGGTGGTCATCTTGATCTTGAACGCGGCCTGGGCGCGGCGGCTCCGCGGAGTGCGTCGCACCTTCGTGCCGAAGCGGGGGAGCCAATCGTGAAGTGGATCAAGGATCTCGTCAGCCCGAAGACGCGCGGCTGGGAAGAGTTCTACCGGAACCGCTGGCAGCACGACAAGGTCGTGCGCAGCACCCACGGCGTCAACTGCACGGGCGGCTGCTCGTGGAACATCTACGTCAAGGAGGGGATCGTCACCTGGGAGATGCAGGCGCTCGACTACCCGCCTCTCGAGAGCGGTGTGCCGCCCTACGAGCCGCGCGGCTGTCAGCGCGGAATCTCCTTCTCGTGGTACCTCTACAGTCCGATCCGCGTGAAGTACCCCTATGTGCGTGGCGCTCTGCTCGATCTCTGGCGTGAAGCCCGCGCGCAGTTCGATGATCCGGTCGCTGCCTGGGCATCGATTCAAGAGGACCCGGTCAAGCGGGGACGCTTCCAACGAGCGCGCGGCAAGGGCGGATTCCGGCGGGCGCGCCACGAGGAGTGCCAGGAGATCCTGGCGGCCGCCAACGTCTATACGATCAAGAAGTATGGCCCCGATCGGATCGCGGGCTTCTCGCCGATTCCCGCGATGTCGCAGCTCAGCTATGCCGCCGGCGCGCGACTCATGCAGCTCATGGGCGGTATCTCGCTCTCCTTCTACGACTGGTACTGCGACCTCCCGCCCGCCTCGCCCGAGGCTTGGGGCGAGCAGACCGACGTAGCCGAGTCGGCCGATTGGTACCACTCGAAGATGATCGCGATCATGGGGTCGAACCCCAACATGACGCGGACGCCGGACTGCCACTATCTCCCCGAGGCCCGCACCAACGGCACGAAGCTCGTCGTGCTCTCGCCGGACTTCTCGCAGGTCTGCAAGTACGCCGATCAATGGATCGCGCTGCATGCCGGTCAGGACGGCGCGTTCTGGATGGCGGTCGGGCACGTGCTCCTCAAGGAGTACTTCGTCGACCGGACGACCGAGGCGTTCGACGCCTACGTACGGCAGTACACGGACTCGCCGTTCCTCGTCGAGCTCGAGCCGACGGCGCGCGGTCATCGGGCGGGTGCCTTCCTGCGCGCGGGCGAGCTCGAGCGCTACCGCGACGAGGAGAACGGCGAGTGGAAGTTCCTCGTTCTCGATGACACGACGGGCGAGCCGCGGATGCCGGGAGGATCGATGGGGCATCGCTGGGGCTCGCAAGCCGGCCTGTGGAACCTCAAGCTCGAGGAGCCGACGACGGGCGAGGCGATCACGCCGGTACTGACCCTGCTGGGACGCACCGACGAGACGGCTCAAGTCGAGCTCGAAGAGTACGACGCCGACCGGGTCGTGCTGCGTGGTGTGCCGGTGATGCGCCTGAAGACGGTGTCGGGCGAGGAGAAGGTCGTCACGACGGTGTTCGATCTGCTCTTGGCGCGCTACGGCGTGGACCGGGGGCTCGAGGGCGAATACCCGGCGGGACCCGAAGATGCCGAGGCTTCGTACACGCCGGCGTGGCAGGAGAAGTGGACGGGCGTCGACCGTCAGTCCGTGGTCCAGTTCGCGCGCGAATGGGCGAACACGGCGAAGGTGTCGGGCGGACGTTGCTGCATCATCATCGGCGCCGGGATCAACCATTGGTATCACAACAACCTGATGTACCGCGCGGGCATCGTCGCTCTGATGCTCACGGGATGCGTCGGCAAGCAGGGTGGGGGGCTCAACCACTACGTCGGCCAGGAGAAGCTGGCACCGATTGCGCCGTGGTCATTCCTGGCGTTCGCGCGTGACTGGAAGGGACCGCCGCGCCTGCAGAATGCACCATCGTGGCACTACGTTCATAGCGACCAGTGGCGGTACGAGGCCGAGTTCACGGAATATCAACCGGTGCCTTCGGAGACGTCGATCGCGCGCGGACACGCCATCGACCTGCAGGTGAGGGCCGTGCGCAACGGTTGGCTTCCGTTCTTCCCGCAATTCACCGAGAGCAGCCTCGAGACGGCGCGTCGGGCCAAGGAAGCCGGTGCCACCGACAACGCCGGCATCGTCGAGAACGTCGTCGCGCGACTGAAGAGCGGTGACCTGAAGTTCGCGGTGGAAGACCCCGACGCGCCCGAGTGCTGGCCGCGGGTCTGGTACATCTGGCGCGGCAACGCGCTCATGTCGAGCGCCAAGGGACATGAGTATTTCCTCAAGCACTACCTGGGCACGCATCACAACGCGATCGCCGAAGAGCGGGCGAAAGGCACCACGAACGAGGTCGTCTACCGCGACGAAGCGCCCGAAGGGAAGTTCGACCTCATCGTCGATTTGAACTTTCGCATGGACACCTCGGCCCTCTACTCCGACATCGTCCTTCCGGCCGCGACCTGGTACGAGAAGGACGACCTGAACTCGACGGACCTGCACTCCTACATCCATCCGTTGTCCGAGTCGGTGCCACCGGCGTGGGAGTCGCGCTCGGACTGGGACCTCTTCCGCGACATCGCACGCGTGACGGCCGAGCTGTCGAAGCGTCACTTGCCCGAACCGATCGACGACGTCGTCATGACGCCGATCGCGCACGACACGCCCGGCGAGCTCGCCCAGCGCGAGATCAAGGACTGGAAGGCCGGCGAGTGTGAGCCGATCCCGGGGCGGACAATGCCCCACCTCTCGGTCGTGACGCGCGAGTACCCCAAGCTCTTCGAGCAATTCATCGCGGCCGGTCCGAAGATGCGCGAGGGCATTGGAGCGCACGGCATCCAACTCGACGTGCAGGCCGAGTACGACGAGGCGGTGGCCCGAGGACCGGTCGTGCAGGTCGACGATCGGCTGCTGCCCGAGATCCGCGAGGCCCGGCAGGCTGCCGACCTCATTCTGCTCCTCGCGCCCGAGACCAACGGCGAGATCGCCTACAAGGGCTACCAGTTCCTGGAAAAGAAGACCGGCGTGCCGCTCGCCGACCTCGCGGAAGGCTCGCGCAAGGCGCGGGTGACGTTCAAGGACTTGCAGTCGCAGCCGCGGCGCCTGCTCAACAGCCCCTGCTGGTCCGGTCTACTCACGGACGGGCGCACGTACTCGGCCTTCACGATTCAGGTGGAGCGGCTCGTACCGTGGCGCACGCTGACCGGGCGCCAGTCGCTCTACCTCGATCACCAAGGCTATCGCGACTTCGGCGAGCAGCTCCCGACGTACAAGCCGATCCCGCTGCCGGCGGACTTTGGCGATTTGCGCGTGAGCCCCGAGGACGGCCTCGCCCTCAATTACCTCACGCCGCACGGCAAGTGGCACATGCACTCCACCTACTCGGACAACCACCGCATGCTGACGTTGTTCCGAGGCATCGACCCGATCTGGATCAACGTGCGGGACGCCGAGGCGATCGGCATCGAGGACAATGACTGGGTCGAGGTGCACAACGATCACGGAGTGGTGTGTACGCGAGCGGTGGTCAGCCATCGTCTGCCACGCGGGATCTGCATCCTCTACCACTCGCCCGAGCGAACGCTCGGCGTGCCGAAGAGCCCGCTCCGCCAGGGACGTCGCGCCGGCGGTCACAACAGCCTGACGCGCGTGCGACTCAAGCCGGTCCTCATGGTCGGTGGCTACGGCCAATTCACCTACCACTTCAATTACTGGGGACCGACGGGTGTCAACCGCGACACGACGGTCCGGATCCGCAAGCTCGACCAGGTCCGCTACTGAGCCCGGGAGGAAGCATGGACGTCAGAGCACAGGTCTCGATGGTGTTCCACCTCGACAAGTGCATCGGGTGTCACACCTGCAGCATCGCGTGCAAGAACGTGTGGACCGACCGCAAGGGCGCGGAGTACATGTGGTGGAACAACGTCGAGACGAAGCCGGGCACCGGCTATCCGACCGCCTGGGAAGACCAAGCCAAGTACAAGGGCGGGTTCGAGAAGAACGGCGACGGCCTCGAGCTGCGCGCCGTCGGCAAGGTGCGCGGCGCCTTGACCGTCTTCCACAATCCCAACTTCCCCGTCATCGACGACTACTACGAGCCCTTCACCTACGACTACCAGAATCTGTTCGACGCGAAGGAGGGGGCCGACCAGCCGATCGCTCGGCCGGTGTCGATGATCACGGGCAAGCCGATGGAGATCGAGTCGGGCCCCAATTGGGACGACGACCTCGCCGGATCACCCAACTACGCCGCCCAGGATCCCAACCTCGCGCACTGCTCGCCGCAAGAGCGCCAGGCCCTCTTCGACGTCGAGCGACTCGTCTTCTTCTATCTCCCGCGCATCTGCAACCACTGCCTCAATCCGGCCTGCGTGGCCGCCTGCCCGTCGGGTGCGCTCTACAAGCGCGGTGAGGACGGCATCGTGCTCCTCAACCAAGAGCGCTGTCGCGCTTGGCGCTTCTGCGTCACCGCTTGCCCCTACAAGAAGACCTACTTCAACTGGTCCACCGGCAAGAGCGAGAAGTGCATCCTCTGCTATCCGCGCCTCGAGAGTGGCCAGGCACCGGCCTGCTTCCACTCCTGCGTCGGGCGAATTCGCTATCTCGGCATGGTGCTCTACGATGCCGAGCGCATCGAAGCGGTCGCTGAAGCCGACGACCAGGACCTCGTCGAAGCGCAGCGCTCGCTGATCCTCGATCCGAGTGATCCGAAAATCATCGCGGCCGCCCAGAAGAACGGCATCTCCGACGACGTGATCGCCTCGGCGCAGCGCTCGCCCGTGCGACGCTTCGTCATCGATTGGGGGCTAGCGCTCCCGCTGCACGCCGAGCACCGGACGCTCCCGATGCTGTTCTACGTGCCACCGCTGCTGCCAGTAATGGCCCAGACGAGCGAGGCCGGGTACTACGACACCACTCATCAGGACTTCTTGGGCTCGATCGACGACTACCGACTGCCCTTGAAGTACATGGCCAGCCTGTTCGGCGCCGGCAACGAGGCGCCCGTCCGCTACGCGCTGCGTAAGCAGCTCGCCGTGCGACTGCATCGTCGTGCGGTGACGACCGGCGACGTCGATCGCGAGGAGGCGGCGCGGATCTTGAAAGAAGCGGGCAGCTCTCCCGAGGAGGCCGACCGCATCTACCACCTGACGTCGCTGGCGCCCTTCGACGAGCGCTTCGTGATCCCGCCCATGCACCGTGAGGAAGCCATCGAGATGCTCGATGAGCCGCTGGAAGCGAAGGGCTTTTCTGGCATGGGATTCCGCAAGCGTCCCGAAAGAGGAGCTTGAAATGGACGATCGCACGCAACGCTTCGACGCTCTCATGCGATGCCTGCTCTACCCGGTGTCTCAGAGCGCCGCGCACGCGCGGGAGGCGGCCGACCTCTGGACCGAGGCCGCGCCCGAGCTCTCCGAGCGACTCACCGCGCTCGCGGCCTGGCTCGGGTGCACGTCGCTCGGCGAGGCGGAGGAGAGGTACACCCGCGTCTTCGATCTCAACCCGACCTGCTCGTTGCACGTGGGCTACCACCTCTTCGAGGACACCTACGCGCGGGGCGCCTTGCTCGCCGGCCTCGTCGGCGAGCGCAACCGCGTCGGGCTGATCGCGGTGACGAATGATCTGCCCGACTTCTTGCCCGAGGTGCTGCGGCTGCTCGCTCGATTGTCCGACGACGACGCCCGCGAGCTCGCCGCCTCCATCGTGCTGCCCGCGCTGATCAAGATCCGAACTGCCTTGTCCGAGGAGGACACACCCTGGGTGCGTCTCCTCGAACCCCTCGCCGAGGTGATCAGTGACGAGCTGGGTGTCGAAGCCGCGCCCGCACCCCGAGAGGAGGTGCCCCATGCTTGATACGCTCCTCTTCGCGGTCTTGCCTTACGTGGCGATCGTGCTCTTCCTGCTGGTCTCGATCCACCGCTATCGCAAGGAGCCGTTCACGTTCTCGAGCTTGTCGTCGCAGTTCCTCGAGTCGCGGCAGCTCTTCTGGGGATCGGTACCCTTCCACATCGGACTCGGGCTGCTGTTCTTCGGCCACCTGATCGGGTTCCTGTTCCCGCGTGAGGTGACGCTCTGGAACGGCGTGCCGGTGCGGCTGTTCATTCTCGAGGCGGCCGGCTTGATCGCGGGGCTGTTGGCAATGATCGGCCTGGTGGGCCTCGTCCTGCGGCGGCTGGGCTCGGCGAGGCTGCGCATCAACACGAGCTGGGCGGACATCGCCGTCTATCTCGTGCTGATCGTGCAGATCGTCACAGGCCTCTGGATCGCGCTCGGCTACCGGTGGGGGAGCGCGTGGTACACGCACACGGCGGTGCCGTACCTGTGGTCGGTGGCGAGCTTCGCCCCCGAGATCGAGCGCGTCGTGGGGCTGCCGCTCGTCGCACGGATTCACATCGTGGGCGCTTGGACGTTCGTTGGCCTGTTCAGCTTCACGCGGCTCGTGCACCTGCTCGTCGCGCCAGTGCCCTACCTGTGGCGGCCGGTGCAGCTCGTGATCTGGAACCGCGACCGGCGGCAGCGGCGACCCGAGAACTGAGCATCGTCTCCCGGCATCCCGGCAAGTTCGAGCTTCACGAGCGCGCGCGATCTCTTCGCGCCGGAGAGCGAGACCATGAGCGAGCGAGCCCAGGCCATCCGTGTCCTGACGATGAACACGCTGGCGTTCACGGTGTGCTTCGCGGTCTGGATGATGAACGGCGTGTTGATCACGTTCCTGGTCGACAACAAGGTCTACGCCTTCGACAAGGCGCAGATGGGTTGGTTGATCGGGATTCCGGTCCTGACGGGCTCGCTGTTTCGGCTGCCAGTGGGCGTGCTCACGGACAAGTACGGTGGCCGGAGCGTGTATGCGATCGTGATGCTCGTCTCGGCCGCGGCGGCCTGGGCGACGAGCCTGGCCGACGGCTTCTGGACCTTCGTGATCTGCGGTCTCGGCTTCGGACTGGCGGGAACCTCGTTCGCGGTCGGCATCGCCTACACCTCGGTCTGGTTCCCGCGTCATCAGCAGGGCACCGCGCTCGGAATCTTCGGGGCGGGCAACGCCGGCGCGGCGCTGACGAGCATGGGGGCGCCCGTTCTCCTTCGCGTGCTGACCGACGGCGGTCAAGACATCGAAGGCTGGCGACGGATGCCTCAGATCTACGCGGTCGGCCTGTTGGTGATGACGGTCATCTTCTGGCTCCTCACCGATCCGAAGAAGGTGGAGCACAGCCAAGAGCACACGCTGCGACAGCGGCTCGAGCCACTCAAGAACCTGCGCGTCTGGCGATTCGGTCTCTACTACTTCCTGGTCTTCGGCGGCTTCGTCGCCCTCGCCCAGTGGCTGATCCCCTACTACGTCAACGTCTATGCGGCCTCGGTCGCGACGGCCGGCTTGCTCGCCTCGATATTCACGTTGCCCTCAGGGGTGATCCGTGCCCTGGGCGGTTGGATGAGTGACAGGCTAGGCGCGCGGACGGTGATGTACTGGGTGCTGGGCGGCACGGCGATCTGCTGCTTGCTGCTGATCGTGCCGCGCATGGACGTCTTCGCGCCCGGTGAAGGCGTGATGGCGGCCGCGTCCGGAGAGGTGGAGGCGGTCGGGGCCGGCGAGATCCGCGTCGACGGGCGAGCCTATGGGGTGAAGCAGCGGCCGGGTACGGAGAAGGGATCCATCCGCGGCGCTGATGAAGGGACCTTCATCTGGCCCCAGTGGGAGTTCTGGCAGGAGCCCAAGGTCGCGGTCGGTGACGAGGTGAAGAAGAAGGAGCTCCTCGCGACGGGCGTCACCCACATCTACTTCCAGGCGAACATCTGGGTCTTCACCGGGCTCGTGTTCATCGTCGGCATCCTGATGGGGATCGGGAAAGCCGCTGTCTACAAGCACATCCCCGAGTACTTCCCGCGCGACGTGGGCGTGGTGGGAGGCATCGTCGGCGTGCTCGGTGGCCTGGGCGGCTTCTTCTGCCCGATCCTGTTCGGGTACCTGCTCGAGGGCACCGGCGTATGGACCACGTGCTGGATGTTCTTCAGCGTCCTCTCGATCGGCTGCCTCGTCTGGATGCACCTCGTCGTGCGCAAGATGATGCGCCAGCGCGCGCCCGAGCTCGCGCAGCGCATCGAGGATCTCCATCACCCGGCGGCCTCCGAGCCAACCTCCTGATCCGCGGTCCCTGTCCCGGCATCCCGGGCGCCGCGGAAGCGGCGCCGAACAGCACGTGGAGCACGCTGCGATGACGACCACCCTCGATCCAAGAGTCGACCGGCGCTCGGCCGGATCTCCTTCCGATTGGAAGCCCGAGGACGCCGCCTTCTGGAGCGCGACGGGCAAGCGAATCGCCAACCGCAATCTGTGGATCTCGATTCCCTGCCTGCTCGTGGCGTTCGCAGTCTGGCTGTCGTGGTCGATCATCACGGTCCAGATGCGAAACCTCGGCTTTCCGTTCACCGACGGCGAGCTGTTCACGCTGCAATCGATCGCGGGCCTGACGGGAGCGACGCTGCGCATTCCGAACTCGTTCATGATCGCGATCGGAGGAGGGCGGAATGTCATCGCCGTGACGACGGGCCTCTTGCTCCTGCCCGCGGTCGGCCTCGGAGTCGCCCTGCAGGACCCTGCGACGCCGATTCTCGTGTTCTACGTGCTGGCCGCGCTGTCGGGCATCGGGGGCGGCAACTTCGCCTCGTCGATGTCGAATATCTCGTTCTTCTTCCCCAAGCGCATGCAAGGGCTCGGGCTCGGGCTCAACGCCGGCCTCGGCAACGTCGGCGTCAGCGTCATGCAGCTCCTGTTGCCCTTCGTGATGACGTTCGCGCTCTTCGGCGCGCTCGGCGGACCCGCGCTCGAGCTGCCCCGCGCCGTCGGGAGCTCCCCGGCCGGGACGCCGGTCTGGATCCAGAACTCCGGCCTCGTCTGGGTGCCCGTCCTGTTGGTGCTCACGATCGCGGCGGCGGTGGGCATGACGAACTTGCCGCTCTTTCGCGTGGGGCGGACATCTCTCGCGGTGCTCAAGGTACTCGGGCTCGAGCTGATCGGCCTCGGCGGCGCGGCCGTGGGGTTGCTGCTCTTGCTCTCGCTCGGCTGGAGCATGTGGCTCGTCTTGCCCGTGACCATCGTGTTGACCGTACTCGGCATGAAGCTGCTCCGCGGTGAGCTCGCCGCGAACCTGCAGCGGCAGTTCGGGATCTTTCGCTCCAAGCACAACTGGGTGATGACCTGGCTCTACACGATGACGTTCGGGTCGTTCATCGGATTCTCGATGGCCTTCCCGCTGCTCATCAAGGTCGTCTTCGGCACGCTCGCTGATGGAAGCACGGTGAACCCCGATGCGCCCAATCCTTTCGCCTTCGCCTGGCTTGGGCCGCTCGTCGGCTCGTTGATCCGGCCCGTCGGCGGCTGGCTCTCGGACAAGCTCAGCGGCGCGCGCGTCACGCAATGGACGACGGTGGTCATGATCGGCGCCACTCTCGGCGTCGCTTACTACATCCGCCTCGCCAACGGCTCCGACACTCCGCAGGACTTCTTCGCGCCGTTCCTCGGGCTGTTCTTGCTGCTGTTCATCACGACAGGAGTCGGCAACGGCTCCACCTTCCGAATGGTGCCCATCATCTTCCCGCCCGAGAAGGCCGGACCCGTCCTCGGCTGGATCTCCGCCGTCGCCGCTTACGGGGCGTTTCTCATTCCCCGCGTCTTCAAAGGACAGGTCGAGGCCGGCACGCCCGAGGTCGCCCTGTATGGCTTCGCCGTTTACTACGCGAGCTGCCTGCTCGTGAACTGGTGGTTCTACGCCCGGAGGAATGCCGCGTGTCCGTGCTGACCCGTCTCCGAATGGCGCTCCTGTTCGTCTTGTCTCTGGGGACGATCGCTTGCGAGCCCACCAACCGAGGCTATGCGCCCGAGCAGCCTGTCGTGTACTCGCACGCCGTACATGCGGGAGCGCTCCAGATTCCCTGCCAGTACTGCCACTTCGGTGCCGCCGAAGGGCGTTACGCCGGAGTGCCACCCGCATCGATCTGCATGAACTGTCACCAACAGGTCCTGCCCGATCATCCCGAGATCCAGAAGGTCCAGGGCGCCATCGCCACCGAGCGGCCCATCGAATGGGTGCGCGTTCACCGGCTGCCCGATCACGCCACCTTCGATCACTCGATCCACGTCGCTGCCGAGGTCGCCTGCCAAACCTGCCACGGACCTGTTGAGACCATGGGCCGCGTGGAGCAGTGGGCGCCTCTCACCATGGGCTGGTGCCTCGACTGCCATCGTCAGGGTGGCGGCATCGAGACCGCGCAAATCGCGCCCCGGCCGGCCGGGCGTGGAAACGAGTTGACCGACTGCTCCTTGTGTCACCACTGATTCGATCTCACCCGGAGAGCACTCTCGTGAACAAGAGACCTTGGACAACCGACCGGCCGGAGCCCGACCGCGGTGCGGGCGAGCCCGGCGCGAGCCGAACCGTTCGGGACGGCCTCGCCGTCGATCGGCGCGGCTTCCTCCAGGTCGTCGGCATCGGAGCCGCCGCCTCGCTGGCGGCCTGTGAGCGCTTGCCCGTCCACCACGTACTGCCGTTCGCGACGGCGCCCGAGCACGTGCGTGCCGGTCAGCCGGTGTCGTACGCCGGAACTTGCACGGCGTGCGAGGCGCGTTGCGGCTTGATGGCAACCGTCCGCGACGGCCGCCCCATCAAACTGGAAGGGCATCCGCAGGATCCCCGCACGCGCGGCGGACTGTGTGCGATCGGTCAAGCCGATCTCCGCGCCCTTTACGACCCGGGTCGCCTGCGTGGCCCGACCGAGCAGGGTGAGCCCACGAACTGGCAGACATTGGACGACGCGCTGCGCCGCGCTCTCGCCGACGTCCGCCAGCGCGGTCGAACCGTTTTGGTCGTGACGGGGCCCGAGACCGGCCCGACGCAACGCCGGTTGATCGAGTCGTTCGTTGCGGACCGGGGTCGGTGGATCGAGCTCGACCTGAGGCCCGAGTCGCCAGTCGCGAGCACTGCGGCGATCGAAGCTCTCACGGGCAGCGCGGCTCGCCCACGCGTCGACTGGCTATCCACCGATCTCGTGGTGAGCATCGCCAGCGACTTCCTGGGCACGGGCGCCGATCCCGTCGCGGAGACACGCGGCTATGCCGATCGTCGGCGAGAGGCCGAGTCCCGGGGCGCGCTGGTGCACATTCAGATCGAAGGCTGCCTCTCGCTGACCGGCGCGGCAGCCGATCGTCGCCACGCGGCTCGCTCGACCCAGCGTCGGCGCATTGCTCGACACCTCTTGCGTGCGATCGCGGAGCGAGTGCCCGACGGCAAGGGAAACGACGTCCTGCAGCACCTGCCGGCGGGTGCTGAAGACGATTCTTGGATGCGCCGGGCTGCGAGCCTCGCCGAGGAGCTCCTCGCCGCAGCGCCGGCAGCCGTCATTGTGGCCGGCGATGACGACCCCGAAGTGCAGCTCGCCATTGCGGCCAGTAACGCATTGCTCGGCGCGATCGGGCACAGCCTTCGACTCGAGACGATCCCGACTCCCAGTGCGACGCGAGGCATCGAGGCCTTTCGCGAGGCACTCGACGACGAGGGGCTCGGTGCGGTCGTGCTGGTCGACGTAGATCCCGTCCGTCAGCTTCCCGATGGCGAGCGGATCGCAAGCCGACTGGCGGCGGTGCCGACGTCCGTGGCGATCGCCCTCCGTCCGACCGCGACAACGCGCGCCTGTGGATGGGTCGCCGCCAGCCACCATGGCCTCGAGGCGTGGGGGGACCATCAAACGTCGGCCGACCGAATCCAAGTTCAGCAGCCGATGGTGCGACCGCTCTTCGACACACGGTCGCCGCTCGAGTGTCTGCTCCATTGGTCCGGCGACGAGGCGAGTGACGCAATCACTCATTTGAAGCAAAGTTGGCAGGCAAACGTGCCGCGCCCGGAGGGGATCACCTTCGAGCGCTTCTGGCACGAAAGCGTCTCGGCCGGGGCCGCCTCGCTCCCGGTCTCGGTGGCGGCCGCGGCTCCGACTTTCGACCTGGCTCGCGCCGCGACGCGTGTCCGCCAGGTCGTCGATACGAGCCGGACCTCCGAGGAAGACCTCGAGCTCGAGCTCATCTCGGAGGTCGCGATCCGCGACGGCCGTCGCGCACACGTGTCGTGGCTGCGAGAGCTGCCGGATCCGTTGACACGGGTTTCGTGGGTCCCGGTGCTCCGCATCGCGCCTCGCCTCGCCGAGCGTCTCGAAGTCTCGGATGGTGACGAGCTCGCGATCGAGGTGGAGTCCGGCACCGTGCGGTTGCCAGCGCGCATCCTGCCCGGTCAGGCGGAGGACGTGATCGGACTTCCGCTCGGATACGGTGTCGAGCCCGACGCCGATGAGGTGAACGCGTGCCGTCTGTTGCCCGCCGCGGCCGGGCGCGGCACTCGGCCGATCACGCGCGTGCGCCGGACCGGACGACGAGAGAAGCTCCCGCTGATGCAGGTGTGGCCGAGCACCGAGGGGCGTCCGATCGTGCATCAAGTGTCGCGGCCCGGCGAGGCCGTGCCGGAGGCGCATCACCCGAGTGGCGGATCGCTGTGGCCGGATCGGGAGAAGAAGAGCCCGCAGTGGCACATGGCCATCGATCTGGACGCGTGCACAGGCTGTGGCGCGTGCGTGGTCGCCTGCCAAGTGGAGAACAACGTGCCGGTCGTGGGCGAGCAAGGCATGCGCGATCATCGTGACATGCATTGGCTGCGCATCGATCGCTACTTCGTCGGGGAGCCCGACGAACCCGATGTTCTCTTCGAGCCGATGCTCTGTGCCCAGTGCGACAACGCGCCATGTGAGACGGTCTGCCCGGTCGTGGCGACCGCGCACAGTGCCGACGGCTTGAACCAGCAGGCCTACAATCGCTGCGTCGGCACGCGCTACTGCGCGAACAACTGCCCCTACAAGGTCCG
>JAVJTD010000054.1:0-13587 GCA_040219065.1 Planctomycetota bacterium | reverse complement strand
GGGACGAATCGGCCCAGTGGTGTTATCCCTTGGCGTTAACACTCCGAGTTAACACCCTGAACACCGAGCGAGCTCGCCCTCGAAGGGCCCTTGCCGAATGCCCGGCCGAATCGTACATCCTTCGCCATTGGACAGGCGCTCCTCGAGAAACCCAGGGGCGAC
Organism: Planctomycetota bacterium; assembly: GCA_040219065.1. GTDB lineage: Bacteria > Planctomycetota > OFTM77 > OFTM77 > OFTM77 > OFTM77. Next base: position 13,425 of record JAVJTD010000054.1, on the reverse strand, counting down.
CGGTGGACTCTCATGCGCGACCCGGCCAAGGCTGACCGAGTGTTTGCTCTCGCAACGAGCCCTGAGGAGATCGAAGACGATGCAAACCGTGAAAGAGAATCCGGCGTCCCCCAGCAATGAAAGTTTACTCATCGATGTTCGCACACCCGATGAGTTCGAGCAGGTGCACATCGGCGGATCGGTGAACTTCCCGCTGGGTGACCTCGAGCGGTCGATCGACGCGCTGCGAGCCAAGAGCGGAGGCCGGCCGCTGATGCTGGTCTGCCGCACGCAGAATCGCTCGGGGATGGCCAAGCAGATCCTCGAGAAGGCGGGCTTCGAAGACCTGCGGCTTCTCGAGGGCGGCGTGGCGGGGTGGATCGAGTCCGGCAAGCCGGTGGAGCACGGGCAGGCGAAGGGCATGTCCCTCGAGAGGCAGGTGAGGATCGGGGCCGGAGCCCTGGTGTTGGTCGGCGCCGTCTTGTCCTTGACGGTCCATTCGGCCTTCGCCGGCTTGTCGGCTTTCGTCGGAGCGGGGCTCATCTACGCTGGCGTTACCGACACGTGCGGGATGGCCATGGTGCTCGCCAAGATGCCTTGGAATCGCAAGAAGCCCGACTGCACCTGCTGAGTCAGGCTGGCCGAATCGAGAGCCAAGGCCTCTTCCGGGGCGGAGCTGGCACTGCGAGGGCCTCCGGGTTATCTCTGGGCCCGGTGCTCGGCGAGACGGCGCTCGCCGGGCCGCTTCATTGGTTTGAAGAGGGTTGATGGCTCGATGTTGTGGCGGCTGTTGTGGGGAGCCTTCCTGTCGGGAACGCTCACGGGATGCTTCTCTCCATACATGACCCAGCCGGGACGCACTGGCATCGAGCAGCAGGTGACCTCGGCCGCGATTCAGGCCTGCGTCGCACAGCTCGACACGACCGCCATCGATCGTCGATTCCAGTACCGGCTGACCGTGAGCACGCTCGCCGATGTCGATGCGGAATGGGTGCGCGCCTGCGTGCAGGAGCGCCTGTTCCGCGATGGGGTGAGGGTCACCGACGGTGTCGCGGCGGGTCACATCGAGGTGGCCGTGGCGTTTGCCGGGGCCGACTACGAGTCGACACTCATCGGTATCCCGCTCTTCCTGCCCGGGACGCCGATCGCCTTCGGAGACATCTCTCTCTACAAGTCGAACACGCAAACCGGACGTGCCCGGATGTCGCTCCAAGTATGGATCGATTCAAGGCTCGCGATGGTCACACCGGAGGTGCAGGACAGCCGTTACTTCAAGAACGAGTCGTTCTTGACTGTCATCGGCAGCTTCATCAGCACCGACCTCCCCGGCTTCCGCGAGCCCGGCGACGAGCAAGAGGACGAGTGACGGCGAAAGGAGCGCAGGCTCCCGGCCCGCTCCGGAGGATCGTCATGCTGGTCGAGCGCAGGGCCCTCGGTTAACTTCGAAGGGCCCGGCAGCTCTCCTCGACCCACCGAGGATCCTACCCACGTGGATCGGACGACTTCACTGCCCTGCGATCCCTCCGGACCCCGACCCGATCCCGAGCTCGACTTCGATCGGCTCCCCGAGGTCCTCGGGGAGCTGCGTGACATCGACACTCTGGGCCTCTTCTCCGTCGATGCTCGGGGCCGGATCATCGCCTGGAGTCGCGGGGCGGAGCGCCTGACCGGATTTCGAAAGACCGAGGTCCAAGGGCGACCGCCGACCTTCCTCGAGGGCCCCGAATGCCGAGGCTTCGAGCAGGTCCATGCGCTGCTCGCCGGAGAAGCGCCGCGAGACGATTGGCGCCGTGAATGCCGGATCGTGAATCGCTGCGGCGAGACTCGCACGGTCATCGGGTCGGCGCACGCGGTGCGGCGCTCGGATGGGACGATCACCGGTGCGTTGGTCGTGTTCCTCGATATCACCGATTCCCTGCGCGAGAGCGCACCGGCTCCGTTGCCCGAGCCTCCTCAGGGCCTGCTCGAGCTTCAAGGGGGCAGCTCGTCGATGCTGGAGGTGTACCGTCGAATTCGGCTCGCTTCCGACAGCGATGTGACGACGGTCATCACAGGGGAGTCGGGGACGGGCAAGGAGCTCGCGGCGCGGGCGATCCACGAGCTCAGCGAGCGGCGCGAAGGCCCGTTCATCGCGCTCAACTGTGCGGCCATCCCTGAGACACTGCTCGAGAGTGAGCTGTTCGGGCACGCGCGAGGCGCCTTCACGGGTGCGACTCGCGATCGATCCGGGATGTTCCAGCTCGCCGATGGCGGGACGCTCTTCCTGGACGAGGTCGGCGATACCGGCCGGATGATCCAGCTCAAGCTGCTGCGTGTCTTGCAAGAGCGAGAGGTCCGTCCGATCGGCGGAGATCATCCTGTCTCGGTTGACGTGCGGTTGGTGACCGCCACGCACCGCGACCTGAGCGCCCTCCTCGCCAGCCACCAGATGCGCGAGGACTTCTACTACCGCATTCGCGTCTTCGAGATCCACATGCCGGCCTTGAGAGAGCGGCTGGACGATGTCGGCGTGCTGGCAGCTCATTTCGCTGGGCAGATCGCCGGCTCCGGGCGAGCACCGAGCATCACGCGCGAAGCGCTCGAGGCGATGATCCGGTACCCTTGGCCCGGGAACGTCCGCGAGCTCCGCAACGCCATCGAGCACGCGATGGTGGTTTGCCAGGGCGACACGATCGGTCTTCTGGATCTGCCCGAGAGCGTCCAGTCGGTCGGCGGGCCGATCGCAGCTCACGACTCACTCTCGCCAATGCAGGAGATCGAGAGACGCCGAATCCTCGAGGCGCTCGAAGCGAACGGCTGGAACCGCACACGAACCGCCGAGAGCCTGGGGGTCAGCCGAGTGACCTTGTGGAAGAAGATTCGTCGCTATCGGATCGACGAAGGGGTCTTCCGCCGCGGGACGCGTAACGAGCTCGACGTGTCTTGATCCCGGGACTCTGTCGGGCGAAATCATCGCCCGGCATTTCGCAGGATGTTGGCAACGGCTCACCGCCGGCGTCAAAATCCGACGCGGCCCTCCCCATTCCCGTTCCGTGTCAGGTGCGCATGAGCGAGCTTCGAACGAATCCGGCCGATCACTCAACCACCCCTCTCGGCCTGATGCTCGGAGGCGGAGGGGCGCGGGCGGCCTATCAGGTCGGCGTGCTGCGGGCCTTGGCCCGCGCTTGTCCGGACCTCTCGATCTCTCGCCTGAACGGCGTCTCCGCAGGCTCGATCAACATCGCCTACCTCGCGAACCAGTCGGCGCGCTTTCAAGATGCGGTGGAAGGCTTGGCGCGGCTGTGGACCAGCCTCGACATGTCGCGCGTGATCGAGACCGGATTGCCCAGTCTCCTCGCCCGGATGTTCGGGGCAGCCGTCGATCTCTCGATCGGGACAGGGCCGCATGTCGGCGGTGCTCGAAGCATGGTCGACAACCGGCCGTTGCGAGAGTTCTTGGCCCGGGCACTCGAGGTCGGTGCGGACGGCGAGCTCATGGGGGTCCAGCGCAATCTCGAAGCGGGGCGCTTCGATGGAGTCGGTATCACGACGTTCTGCTTCACGACCGGGCGCACGGTGACGTTCTTCGCCGGCGAGCGCATTCGGCCCTGGGCGCGCCCTCGGCGAGACAGCGAGCGAACGAAGCTGCGGCTGGATCACGTCCTCGCGTCGTCGGCGTTGCCTCTTCTCTTCCCGGCCGTCCCGATCGGAGCCCGCTGGTTCGGGGATGGCGGCATCCGTCTCGTGGCGCCGCTCGGTCCGATCCTGCACATGGGCTCGGAGCGGATCCTGGTCATCTCGACGCACTTCACGGGCGACGACTCCGTGTGCTCGGTGGCGACGCGGGAGCCGCCATCTCCTGCGTTGATCCTGGCGTCGCTGTACAACCACATCTTCAACGACGAGCTCGACCAGGATGTGCGACACTTCGAGCGCGTCAACGAGCTCCTGCCGCACGTGGGGGATGGCTATCGCAAGGGCCTGCGAGAGGTGCAGCTCCTGGTCATTCGGCCGTCCGAGGATCTGGGGCGGCTCGCCCGAGAGCACGAGCGGCAATTACCGCACTCCCTCCGGTTCTTCCTGCGCCGCTTCGGTTCCGGTCAGTCGCGGAGCCACGACTTCCTCAGCACGTTGATGTTCGACCCCGGCTATCTTGCCCGTCTCATGGAGATCGGTGAGGCGGACGGCGAGTCCCGGCTGGCCGAGCTGACGGCCTTCGTCGGCAAATGAAGAGAGGATTCTCGGTCAGCCCATCGGCTTCGGGTTGATCTGGAGCGTCTCAGCGCAGAAGCTTCTGTCTCGGCGGATTCGGGTCGCTCCCGGATCCGAGAGCCATGACGAGCACCGCGATCCGAGAAGGGACGGTTCCATTGACTGAGCGCATCCGAGTCCATCGAGACGTCGACCGCATCGAGGAGCAGCCGCTGTCGGAGGTCGAGCTGCTGCCTCGGCTGCGCGCGCTGTGGGAGGATCGGGCGAGTCGCGGTGTGATCCGGTACCCGATCGATGACCTTCGGCGTCGGCAGGTGGGGAGGCTCGCGGTCCAGCTCAATCCGCATCGCGTGCGCAAGGAGGAGGATCTGAAACGGCCGATGGAGGACACGATGCCGGTCCTCGAGCGGTTCGGTGACGGACCCGACTTCTTGAAGATCCACGAGAGCCAACCGCTGCAGCGGCTGGTCGACATCGAGTGCGAGCCACGGCCACTCGCGATCAACGTCAACTACGCGCCCATCTTGCCGGGCCATTCGATCCTGATTCCCGATCCTGATGCGCGTCGCGCGCAGCATCTGTCACCGGCTGCCCTCAAGGACGCCGGGTGGCTGCTAGAGCACACGAGCTCGCGGGGATTCACGCTCGGCTTCAACAGTCTGGGCTCCTGGGCCTCGATCAACCACCTGCACTTCCACTGCTTCGAGTATCCCGAGGGCGACATGCCGGTGATGCAGGCTCCGAGAGCGATGCTCAGGGAGGAAGGGCCGCGGGTGGAAAAGGTCGAGGACTACCCGTTGCACGCGATAGTCGTCACGAGTTCGGACCTGGCCGATCGAGTCGGGGGAGCCGCGCGCTTCGTCTCGGTGCTGCAGGAGGAAGATGTTCCGCACACGGCTCTGCTCAAGGGCGACTCGATCTGGATATTCCCCAAGACCCGGCGCAGAGGCGAGCTCACGCCGACCGGCAGCGGCTACCTGGAGACGGGCGGCGAGATCTTCATCGGAGATGCCGAGCTCTTCGAGAGCATCGACGAGAAGGCTCTCTGGGACGAGCTCGCGCTCGGTCGCTTGGAGGAAGCACGGTTCGGGGAGCTGTGCGATCGCTTCCTCGAGGACCTTTGGTAATCGCGACGAGGAAGAAGCCCGACGGTCGACCCAGCCAGAGCCCGCGCGACCGAGACGGAAAGAGGTCGCCGAGCTGGAAGCCGCTTCCTCGAAGGTGCATCGCTCGACTTGGGCACTCCGATGATCTCGTCGAGTGCCCGGGTGAAGGGCGCACCTCACGCCAATGAGGTGCGCCCGAAGCGAATCAGCGTTGGCCGGCGTCCTGCTGCTGCCCGTCGAAGCAATGCGAGAGTGCCTGAACGGCATAGGAGGTGACGAGCACCGGGTTGCTCTCCCACCAGCGGCCCTTGGTCTCATTGACCCAAGAGCCGTCCTCGTTCTGGAGCGAGACGAGCTTCTCGGTCAGATCGGCGCGCCAATCTCGACTCTGGCCATTGGAGTCCTCGATATCGTCGCGGCCGAGGGCGTCGAGCGCCTTCGCCATGGTGACGTAATAGTAATAGAGACCCTGATAGGCGAGGGTGGCATCGGCGAGCATGTCGAAGCCCGGGTTGTACTCGACCGTGTAGTTGTTCTCGATCCAGTGGACCGCCTGCTGCACGCGAGCGTCGTCGGCGGGAAGACCGGCGAAGAGGTAGCCGCGGAGCAGAGCGTAGGTCATGGCCCCGTAGGAGCGCGCGGTGTAGGTGCCATCGGGGTTCTTGTCGAGGCCCGCCGAGCTGTCGCCGGGGTAATAGTAGCCGCCGCCGTCGTTGCCGGCCTGGACGGTCTTGCCGTCGGGAGTCTCGACCTGGAGGTCGTTGGATTCACTTCGGTTCTGACAGCGCTGGAGGAAGATCAAAGCGTCCTGGATCGCCTTGTCTTCGGCGGAGACGCCGGCCGCGTCGAGCGCCTGGAGCGAGAACTGCAGGTTGGAGAGGTCCGGGCGTTGATTACCGCCATATCCGATACCACCGTAGAACTTGTCGCTCTCCGAGTAGCCGTGATCGCCCGTGAGCTGGAGGCTCTTGATGTAGCGAGCGGCCTTTTGAATCGTCTCGCGGTCCTCGGGACGGTCTGCCAGCTTCAGCGCCATCACCGAGACGCAGGTCTGGTAATTCTGTAGGTTGCCTTGGTGGATGCCTCCATCGGGCTTGGCGTTGGAGCGAATGAACTCCAGAGCTTGATCGATGGCCTTCTTCGCCTCATCCGAGCGCACCGGCGAGCGCAGGATCGCGCTGATCGCCATCGCCGTCAGACCCAGGTCGGCTTCGCCGCCCATCGACCACTTCCCGCCCTCCTGGTTGGAGAGGAGGTAATCGACGCCGGACTTCATGGCGCGCGCGGCCATTTGATCGATGTTCTTCTTGCCCGAGCTGGACGAGGAGCGCGAGGCGAGGGCGACCATCAGCACGGCGCCAGCGGTGTGCGCGACATCGCTTGGTCCACCGCTCCAGCTTCCGTCGGGCTTCTGGGCATCAGCGACCGACGAGATGGCCGAGCTGCCTTGGGTCCATGCGGCGGCCTCGGACGGAAGCCCGGCCCACTCCAGGTAACGGCTGACGGAGTCGCGAGGGGATTGGCTGCCCAGGCTGCTCTTCGCCTTCTTGATCTGGGAGGCGTATTTCTCCGGGTCGATCTCTTCGAGCAGCATCACGGCGATCCCGGTCGCCCGATGGGCCGACTCACCGTCTCCGAAAGCGCCGGAGTCCTTCTGCTGGCCGAGGAGGAAGCGGAGACCGTTCCGGAAGAAAGGGCCATCATCGGCGCGATAGCGGCGAGGGCCGAAGGCGAATCCGGTCAAGGCGGCGGCCGTGACCTCGGTCTTGTGCTGGCCGGAGCCGTACGAGCCGTCTTCGTTGGCCCGATCCCCGAGCCAGCGGATGGCCTTGTCGGCGATTCGCTTGAGATCCTGAGCATGCGAGGCGGGAGAAAGGAAGACGAGGGCGATGACGGAGGCGGCAGTCATCAGCCCGAGGGATCGAGCAAACATGGGCGACTCCAGGGAATGGTAGGCTCCGAGGCGCGGAGGATCTCCGCAGAAGCAGCAAATTCTAGCACGCGACCCTGTGTCGTCTCCTGAGAGCGGACCCCCGGCCGCCGACCGGGATTGGGCGCGATCGGATAAGAACGATCGGTCCGGAAAAAGGTTGCCGACTCTTGAACAAGTCTGTGATCAGGACCGCGGATCGAGTCCCGGCTCGGGTGCCGACCTTGCCGTCGGGAGGGGAGGGGAGTTAAGACGGGCGCTCCTTCGCGCCATCGCCGAGAGCCGGTGGGCGCACACCCGGCCGACCGATTCTGCTGATCTCGACGGAGAGCCAAGCGACGATGAGCGCCCGAAGCGATTCCCTGGACAAGATCTTCAGACCCCGATCCGTGGCAGTCGTGGGTGCCTCGCGCAAGCACGACTCGCTGGGTCGAGTCGTGCTCAAAAACCTGCTCGCCGGTGACTTCACGGGGACGATCTTTCCCGTCAACCCCAACGCGACCTCGATCCACGGCCTCAAGTGCTACCCGAGGGTCGCCGACATCCCCGACCCGGTGGACCTGGCCATCGTCGTGGTCCCGGCGGATTCGGTGCCAGGCGTGGCCGAGGATTGCGCGTCCGCGAGTGTCGGGGGGCTGGTCGTCATCAGCGCCGGCTTCGCGGAGATCGGCGGGGCCGGGACCGATCGGGAGAAGGCGCTGGTGAAGCAGGCCCGAAGCGCCGGCATGCGCTTGGTCGGGCCCAACTGCATGGGAGTGCTGAACACCGAGCCCGGCGTGCGGATGAACGGGAGCTTCGCCCCGGTCTGGCCGGAGAGAGGACCGATCGCCCTGATCTCCCAGAGCGGCGCGATGGGGGTCGCGATCCTCAACCAGGCGGCCTCGTTGCAGGTGGGCTTGTCGAAGTTCATCAGCATCGGCAACAAGCCCGACGTCAACGCCAATGACGTGCTCGAGTACCTGCGGGACGACCCGGAGACGTCGGTGATCCTGCTGTACCTCGAGAGCTTCGGCGACCCGCGTGCCTTCGTTCGGATCGCGCGGGAGATCACGCCGCACAAGCCGATCGTTCTGGTGAAGGCCGGCCGAACGGCGGCGGGAGCGGCCGCTGCCTCCAGCCATACGGGTGCTCTGGTCGGCTCGGACTCCGCCGTCGATGCGCTCCTGGGGCAGTGTGGGGTGCTGCGGGTGGAGAGCATCGAGGCGCTGTTCGACGTTGGCAGCTCCCTGGCCTTCCAGCCGCTGCCGAAGGGACGCCGAGTCGTGGTCGTGACCAACGCGGGAGGCCCGGGCATCCTCGCCACCGACGCCCTCGAGCGGTCGGGTCTCGAGGTCCCGGCCCTCGCCGATGAGGTCAAGGATCGGCTTCGGGAGTTCTCACCGGCCGAGGCCAGCCTCAAGAATCCCATCGACCTCACCGGTGGGGCGAGGCCAGAGCAGTTTCAGCAAGCGCTGGAAGTGCTCCTGGCGAGGGAGGATGTCGACGCGGCGTTGACGATCTTCGTCGAGCCTGTGATCCGGGAGCCGGGCGCGGTCGCCGAAGCGATCGGCGCGGTCGAGGCTCGCCGGATCAAGCCTGTCCTCTCCTGCTTCGTGGCGAGGGAGGTCGTGCTCGATTCCCTCCGGAACCACGAGGATGGCCTTCGGCCGGTGTTCGTCTACCCCGAGAGCGCGGTCCGCGGACTGGCGGCGCTCGCTCACTACCGAGAGATTCGAGAGACGCCGCGGGGTGAGGTGCGCCGGTTCGACGTGGACCGCGAAAAGGCCGCCGAGATTCTCGGGCGCTTGTCGGCTGACGGCGGAGGCTTTCTCTCCGAGCCCGAGGCTTATGCCGTGCTCGAGGCGTACGGAATTCCGGTGGCCCGATACGGCATGGTCCGCTCGGCGGATGACGCGGTGAAGGTGGCCGAGGAGATCGGTGGGTCGGTGGTGATGAAGCTGATCGCCCGAAGCGTGGCGCACAAGAGCGACATCGGCGGCGTGATGGTCGACGTGCAGGGTGAGCAGGAGATCCGCGACGGCTTCCACATCCTGGTCCGAAACGCCAAGACCCATGGCGGCGAGGGGTTGGAGCTCGAAGGCATCCTCGTGCAGGAGATGGTGCGTGGCGGGCGCGAGATGATCCTGGGCATGAAGCAGGACCCTGTCTTCGGGCCGGTCCTGCTGTTCGGTCTGGGGGGCATCTACGTCGAGGTCCTCGAGGACGTCGCTCTGCGCTTGGCGCCGATCACGGACCGGGAGGCGCACGAGATGGTGCGGTCGATCCGCGCCTTCCCACTTCTCGAAGGGGTGCGTGGCGAGCCACCGGCGAGCATCGAGGCGATCGAGGAGGTGCTGCAAAGGCTGTCCCAGCTCGTCGACGACTTCGAGTGCCTGGAGGCGATCGACATCAATCCGTTCTTGGCACTCGAGCAGGCCAGACGCGGTCTCGCGGTGGACGCCCGGATCGTCGTTGCAGCTTCCAAGTCGTGTTAGCGATGGTGCTTCCGTCTAGCCAGGCCCTCGAGAAATCGACTGTCGCTCACTGGGGGAGCGTGGTACGATCTCACGCCTCACCCCAGCGTGAAGATACCTGGAGTCGAGCTTCTAAGCGCTCGAATTGGCTCCAACACCTAGGCGGCGACACAGCCGCGTTTCTTCGTTTTTCCCACGAACGACGAGTCCAGGTCGCCTCGTCCCGGTCGGTTCCCAGACGGCGGATCCGGCACCGAGGTCAGTGCGTCCACTCGATGAGTACTCTCTCCCGAAGTTCGTGCTGCGAGCTTGAAAGGAGAACCGATGCATATCGAACGAATCCCAGTCGACGGATACGAGCAGGTCGTCAAGGCGACTGACGCAGAAAGTGGCCTTCGAGCGTTCATCGCCATACACGACACGACCTTGGGGCCGGCCTTGGGCGGCATGCGGATGTGGCCGTACGACTCCGAGAAAGAGGCGCTGAGCGACGTGCTGCGGCTGAGCCAGGGCATGACCTACAAGTCGGCGATCGCTCGCACCGGTCTGGGAGGCGGCAAGTCCGTCGTGATCGGGGATCCTCACAAGGACAAGACACCGCAGCTCCTGCAGGCGATGGGGCGATTCGTCGATTCTCTCGGTGGCCGGTACATCACCGCCGAGGACGTCGGGATCTCCGAGCACGACCTGGCGATCGTGCGTCAAGAGACGCGCTTCGTCACCGGTTTGCATCGAGAGAGTGGCTCGAGCGGCAACCCGTCACCGTATACCGCCTATGGTGTGTTCCTCGGCGTGAAGGCCTGTGTCCAGGAGGCGGATGGGAACGAGGACCTGACCGGCAAGAGGGTCGCCCTCCAAGGGCTCGGTCAGGTCGGCACTCGCCTCGTCGAGTACCTCCAGCAGGCGGGCGCCCATGTCATCGTGACCGACATCGGGGAGAAGCGCGTGCGCGAGGTCGTCGAGAGCCTCGGTGTCGAGTCCGTCTCGCCGACCGAGATCTATGACGTCGATTGCGACATCTTCGCGCCCTGCGCCCTGGGCGCCGTGATCAACGACGAGACGATCCCTCGCCTGAAGTGTCGAATCGTGGCTGGCGCCGCGAACAACCAGCTCCTGGCGCCCGAGCACGGGGATCGCCTGCTCGAGAAAGGGATCTTGTATGCCCCGGACTACGTGATCAATGCCGGGGGGATCATCAACGTCTCGGTCGAGCTTCTCGAAGGTGGCTATCACGAGGACGTGGCGCTCGCGAAGATCCGAAACATCCACGACGCGCTTCTGGAGATCTTCCAGATGTCTCGCGAGCAGCGTATCTCGACGGACCGGGCCGCCCTCCAGGTCGCGCAGCAGCGTCTGGCGGAGGGGCGAGGCGCCAAGGCGAGACAAGCTCCCGTGCAGAACTGAGCGACGCGGTCCTGGCCACCGACTGGCTCGGACCGGCGACGCGCACTCGAGGCGGCCGCCTCCCCGAGGCTGACCGCGGGTGGATCTACGGAGCCCGGCACCCGCCGAAAGGCTCTGCCCCGAGCTTCCGACTCATCGGGAACTCGAGGCACTCGAACGCCGTTCTCGCAGTCGAGCTTTCGAGAGATCCGAAAGCCAGCGCGCAGGATTGAGAAGAACGAAGGCGCTCCCGGCCAAGGGAGCTCTTTTCGCAACTGGAGGATGTCATGAGTAGTCTTCGACTGAGCACGCTCTGGATGACGGGCGTGGCCGTCATTGGGTTCGGACCCTGGGTGTCCGGGGCGATGGTGGATGCCGAGAAATCCCCCGTCGCCGCCCGTTCCTTCGTCGAGTCCCTTCCGGCCGACACGTACCTCGTCGCCGATCTGACGGGGATCGGCGAGATGGGGCAGCACTTCGACGAGCTGGCCCTCGCCAAGATCTGGAAGAACGAAGAAGTCGCCGCCTTCATGGAACGTGCGCTTCAGGAGTTGCGGTCTCATCTCGACGAGCTCAAGGAGCACGCCCCGGACCCCGAGGTCTCGGTCGAAGAGCTGAGGGCGATCTTGGGTGGTCGCATCGGCCTGGCGTTGGGCGGCCTCACCTCGGTGCAATGGGTGCCGATGCCTTCGGCGATCTTGACGATCGAGGTCCCGCAGGCGCGTCAACAGCACTTCCTTGGCATGTTCGAGCAAGTGCTCGATCACATGCCCGAGGCCTCTCGCCTGGTTCGCGGGACGCTCGACCATGGAAACGGCGCCTGGAAGACCCTCGGTCATGAGGAAGTCCACGGCGAGATCGTGTATGGCTTCGACGGCGAGCTCTTCGTGGCGGGACTGGGCCGCCGCTATCTCCACGAGTTCCTGACGGCGCGACATGGCGAAGGTGACGCTGCGCGGCTCGTCGAGCAGGCCCCCTTTCAGAGGGCGCGTGAGAAGGCGCTGAGTGATTCTTCGATCGGTTGGCTCTACCTGAACGTCGATGCCTTTCGGGACCGGCTCTCGGGCTTGACTCCGGACAACTACGTGTCTGCGTTGGCCGCCATCGGCGTCGATCAGGTCCACAGCCTGTCGATCTCGTTCAATCGGCAGGGTGAAGGCAGTCGTACGACGGTCTACCTCGACAGCCCCGGCGAGCGTCAGGGCCTGCTGAAGGCCCTCACGCCCGGTACGATCGACGCTGAGCGGCTAGGCCATGTGCCGGACAACACCGTCCTCTACGCCACGGCGACCTACGACGCAGCTGCGGTCTACGAGGAGCTGATGGGGCTGGTGAACCTCGCCGCTTCCGAGTACCTCCCTCAGCGTGCCGGCGAGCAGCTCCAACGCGAGATGAATGCGGCCTTGAGGATGCTCCCCCTCGATCCTCGAGCGGATCTTCTCGAGCCCTTGGGTGCGATGGCGTCCCTCTACGTCGCATTGCCACGCCAGGGAGGCGTCATCCCCGACGTCGTCCTCTCGGTCGACGTGCGAGACTCGCAGCGCCTGAGCGCGCTGATCGATCAGGGGTTGGCCAATCTCCAAGGCGTCGAGGTCAAGGAGACCAGCTACCGCGATCGCAAGATCCACTACGCCTCGATCCAGCAGGACGGCGTCACCTTGCAGCCGGCCTTCGTCCTGACCGACGATCGCCTGATGATCGCCTCGCAGGTCCTCGTCCTGAAGCGGGCGATCCAGTGGGAGACCAGCGACGATCAGAAGACCTTGGCCCAGACCGAGCACTTCCGGCGCTCCCTCGAGCAGCTCCACGGGCACCCGGGCGAGCTCCTCTACATCGACCTCAAGAGTGCGGTTGAGTTCGGGTACAACGCCGCATCGCCCTTCCTCTCGAGCGTGATCGATCCAGATCAAATGCCCTTCGATGCGGCCCTGCTTCCCAGCACCGAGGCGATTGCCTCCGAGCTGGACGGTCTCGTGATCGGCTACTCGGCCGACGAGACCGGGCTCTTGTTCGAGTCCTACAGCCAGTTCGGAATCGCGGCCCTCATCGAAGCGGCCATGGCGAGTGTCCATTGGGCGATCGACAATGGCTACGGAGACGCGGCGCTCGCCCAGGCGATGGGCGGAGTGAGCCAGGCCGTTTCGCGTGAGCCGAAGCTCGGCTCTCTGACCTACCAGGTCGGTCAGTCGCTTCAGGCGAGTGGAGACTTGAAGGGCGCGATCGGTGTCTATACGCGTGTGCTGGAAGAGGAGCCCGGCAATGGGGCCGCCCATTTCCAGCGCGGATATTGCTACCACTCGTTGGGTGAGTACCAGAAGTCGATTCCGGACTTCCAGAAGGCTTCCGAGCTCGGATTCTCGCCGAGCAACGCAAAGCCGCACGC
>JAVJTD010000042.1:0-16644 GCA_040219065.1 Planctomycetota bacterium | reverse complement strand
CGGTGGGAAACACTGCGAGAGCCGGTGCCCCTTCGAGCAAGGTCTCGATGATCTCCCTCTGACCCGGGCGGAACTCCTCGAGCCCGAACACGTCGCGTAACGTCTCGTCGATCTCTGGCATGAATCCGATCCACAGCAGCTTACTTCGAGCGCCCTTCCTCAGGCGCTCCAATGATAAGAGACGCCTCGAAGTGTGGCCGGGTAGACAAAGATTCTCGATCAAAATGCGAAAACCGTGCGGGTGGTGTGGTCGGAGAGGCGGCCTTGGCGGAGAGCCCGCCGGGACCGCGGTCGATCTCATTCGTGGCAGAAGTCGACGTAGATGTTCGGGTTGCCCTTGACCCGATGCTTGCCGTTGAGGTCCGTGCACCGCATGGTCTCGGCGCCTCCCGGCGAGAGCAGCTCCAGGGCGCTGGGATCTCCCTTTTCGCGAATCTCCTGTGAGAAGCCTTGGAGTGCGAAGTGCTGACCTCCGTCATGGGAGCAGGCGATGCACTCGGCGCGCGAGTCGAGAGAGACCACGCATTCGAGGCACTCCCACCAGCAGACGCGTTGTCGAGTCACGGTGACCAACGCTTCGCCGGACTGGATGCGATGCCTCTCGGTGTGTGCTGATTCGCGATCCTCCAGCGAGGCTCTCACGTCGTTCGAGTTGAGGCGGGCTTCAGCGCTCCAAGGGCCGAATCCCAGGCTGACGGTCCTTCCCGACTGCACCGAGATCGTCGTTCCATGGCTCTCGGTCAGCCGCAGGGTCGTCTCGACGACGGTCTCGACCGGGTGCGGCGGAGGTGGGTTCCAATCACAGTCTCCGCAATCGCGGTCGCACTTGGCGATCAGGATCTGGTACCGATTGCGACACTCGACGCGACGGTCGCAGAGGCAGCTCTCCGAATCATCTCGGCGGTCATTGCATCGCCAGTCCTTCGAGCTCTCTCGGTGAGGGACCTCGGCGCCCAGATGAACCGTCAGCAGGAATCTCCTGGCGGGATAGGGAAGTGGAACGTTCTCCTCGGCAGGAAGAAAAGTGCCTTGGGCGAGCGGGAGACCTCCCAGGTCAAAGTCCCACAGGACCCAACCGCGTGGGCGATCGCTCCAATGCCCGGGCCCTTGGATTCGGGGGCCGAAGCGCAACGTGAGATCTTCGAGAGGCTGATCCGTCTCGAAGTACATTCCACCGGCAGCCTGATCCAAGACGTGCGCACCGGCCGCTCCTCCGAGATCCGGGTGCCCGAACAACGCGGCTGTCGTAGGATGCGCGTACCCGATCCGCAGGTCGCGCTCGACGAGCTCTGGTGATCGGACACCGAGCCACTCGTAGCCGGACTGGCCATCCGGGCCGCCGGGGCGGCTGACCAGCTCGTACAGCACCGTCTCCAACCTCTGGGGATCGAAGACGAGCCGACGTGGCAGATCGCTTCGCCCAATGGCTCCCATTCGAAACGCCTCGAGGTACGGAGTGAACTGCACGGGCACGCCGGGACGTGGCAAGACGAAGAGGAGGCCTGCCCCTGGCCGGTCTCGAAGCGGCAGGGGCAATCGCTGCCGACCTTTGGAGACAGGAGCCTCGACCAAGCCGTCGAGGCGAAAGATCTCATGGGAATCACCTTCGCCGTGGATCAAATACGCCGATCCTTCCGCGGCTTCCGGATCCGTGCCGGGGTAGGAAGGCTGCCAGACCGTGTAGTGCGCGAGGAGCAGAGGACCTTGCTCAGCCTGAGGCTCGACCTGGCCCACGACCGGCGCCACGCAGATGAGAAGAGAGAAGATCGTATTCATCGTTCGTCCTTTCGAACAGGCGCTTCTCCATAGGGTGTGCGGGTCAGTCGCAGGTCTCGCGATAAATGTTGGGATTGTTCGGGTCCCGTTGCATGCCTTCTCGATTGAAGTTCTCGCAGCGAAAGTCCTCACTCCCCCCGGGGGAAAGGAGCTTGGACCTCTTGACGCGCTCGGACCGAGTCGAGAGGAAGGTCCGAGCCACTGGGTCTCCTTCTCCCGGACACTGCCGACAGCTCTCGAACGGGGATCCTCCTGCGGTGCAGCGGTCGCACTCGAAGGTGCACACATCGTGCTGAGTGATGACCACCTTGGCGAACCCGTCCCCGAGGGTCTCTCGAATGCAGGTGACCGATTCCTCACCCGAGCTGACATTGGAAGCGAGCTTCTCGTTGACGGTGAACGTACCTGCACCACCGGGCCCGAGAGGGAAGCCGACACCGCCAGAGAGCTCGACCGTCACCGACCGGAGCTCGCCTCGCCGAGACCGGGTGCAGATCTCGATCTCCTTCGAGCTGCCGTTGCCCGGCGCTCTCCAGGGGCAGTCGGCGCAAGGCCGCTTGCAGGCGTGGGCGAGGATCAGATACTCGAAGTAGCAGCTCCTCTCCAACTCACATTCGCAGTCGTCGGGAGAGTCGTCGGCCGGAATCACTCCGCAGAGATCCTCCTCCGCGAGCGGCACCGAGCGGCGAGACCGCTCTCCGTATCCGACGACCAGGAACCGCTCGACGGCCTGACCACTGTAGCGGATCGAATCACCGAGATCGGCCATTCCGATCGGGCGCAGGGTCTCGAGATTCCAGGCGACGACACTCTGCACGCGGGCGTCCTGCAAGCCCGGCCCGTGAGGCGTGACCGGGAAGTTCAACGTCAGCTCACCGCTCGGACCAGGAAGCTCGAAGTAGATCCCTTGCAGGGGCTCTCCGAGAAAAGCGCTCTGATTGGACCGCTCGGAGCTGGCGGGGTGACTCCAAATCGAGGCCGCGCTCTCATTGAGGAAGCCCGCCTCGAGCGTGCCGCCTGGATGATCGCCGATCGTCACCCCGACCCAGGCATATCCGGATCTGCCATCGGCATGCACGGTCTGCGGCTTCATCGGATAGAGCGTCCGGACCGGATGCTCGGCATTGAACAGTATCGCGTTCGGTGTCGAGGCACGGCCGATCGGGCCCACTTCGAAGACCTCGAAGTAGGGCGCGAACCGAGTCGACCCTCCGGCGGGGCTGACGGTCAACAGGCCGAGCCCTCTCGCGTCGAGGCGCGGAAGCTCGACCGACATGGACCCCGCTTCCATCGGTCCGGTCACACTGCGATCCAGCCGGAACTTTCCCCCTTCGGCGTGACCGTACAAGAGCTCGGCGATCCCGCGCAGATAACCGGACGACGTATCCGCCGGATCGAAGAGAACGAAGTCTTGCCGAAGCTTCGGCAACGGTACGCGACCCGGCTCCTGATCTCCACGGGAAGCGGAGGTTTCCACCAGGAACGAACTGGTGAGCAGAAACGACGCACCGAGCGACAAGAGCAACAGAAGGGCTCTTCCCATGACTTTCACCTCTCGCAATGACCGGCATCTCGCGCCGGCTTCCCAAGGTTCCCTGGTGAAGGCTATGCTCGCCTTCGACCTCACTCACTTTGAAGCTGTGCTGAGAGGCGCTTCAATCCGAGAGTAAGCGCTCTGCATCACACAATTCAATCACCTTCCTCGTCCCGAGTACATCCTTCCACACCGAAGCCCCACCGCGATTCGATTGGAACTGTGCTCAATAGGGAACTTAGGGGCAACGCCATCTCCGAATGACCACCGACATTTTTTCTCGCGTATCTCCACTCCACTGCTCTGTCTTCCTCGACCAGCGGGGGCTGGAATCGAGCCGCTTCGTCTCGTAGTGTCACTGACGGTCCGATTCGTGCCCTGTTGAGGAGCTCCCCATGTCGATGACAGCCTGGATCACCGTGTCACTGTTCGCCAGCTTCGCGGCTTCGCCTCAAGACCCAGGCGGCGAGGCACCGATCTCGGCGTCCTGGCAAGGATGCGATGTCGTGCCCGGCGAGCTGATCGTTCGCTTCGAGGACGCGGCGGTGGAGCGGGCGGCCGTGCATCGCCTGGCCGGTGGCCGCTCCGTCCGCATGCTGGGCGAATCGCTCGATCTCGTGGAGATCCCGGGCCCGATGTCTCTCGACGATGCGATCGCTCGCTACCAGAGCTCTCCGCAGGTCCTCTACGCCGAGCCGAACCTGCTCCACACGGTCTTCGTAGACCCGAACGACCCACTGTTTCCGCAGCAGACTGGGCTGAATCTCGTGCGTTGCCCGGAGGCTTGGGACCTCGAGACGGGCAGCTCCCAGGTCGTGATCGCCGTCACCGACACCGGTGTCGACGTCGATCATCCCGACCTCGCCGGGCACTTCGCCTTCGGTCACGATTACTTCGATGGCGACACCGATCCCGACGATCAGGCCGGTCATGGCACCTTCATGTGCGGCATTGCGGCCGCCGAGACGAACAATGCTGCCGGAATTGCCGGCGTCGGCTTCGATTGCCGATTCGCGGCCTACCGTGCCGGCAATGGCGCCCTGCCGACCAGCGTGCTCGTCCAATCCCTGCTCGACGGGCTCCAGAATGGCGCCCACGTCAACCTCCTCGCCTGGGGCTCGGGCAGCCCGAGCCAGGTCATCCATGACGTTCTAATCCTCTGTCATGACGAAGGCATGATCAACGTCGCTGCCGCGGGCGGCTGCGGCTGCAATACACAGATGGCCTATCCCGCAGCATTCGACGAGGTGATCGCCGTCACAGCGACCGACGATCTCGGCAACCTCGCCCCGTTCTCTTCCTTTGGGGACTGGGTCGCGCTCGCGGCTCCCGGGATCAACGTGCAGTCCACTTGGAACGACGGTGGCTACCTGGCATTGAGCGGCACCTCGATGTCCTGCGCGACGGTCGCTGGTGCAGCGGGGCTCTTGTACTCGGTGTTCTCGGGCAACCGGAGCGAGCGGGCGCGCCGGGCCATCACCGAAGCGTTATTCGCCTCGGCGGTCCAGAAGACCTTCGTCCAACACGGGCTCCTCGACGTTCGCGGAGCGCTCGAGGACCTGCTGACGGCACCGACTCTGGGAAGCGCCTCTCCCTCGCAGGTCCAGGCCTTCTCAGGCGGCACGATCCAGTTGTCGGGGACCGGATTGTTCCCCGTCACTCAGATCGACTCGGGCGGTCAGGTCGTGACCGACTTCGACATCCTCGATGACGCGACGATCCAGTACGAGGCCCCGACAGCCACGGCCTTGGGAACGACGACGGTGACCGTGACGGGTCCGGGCGGAACGAGCAACGGTGTCGCGTTCCAATACGTCGAGACCGATCCTGCCAAGCTCGCCGGGGAGAATGTCGCCACGGGCGGCGCTCCTTACGAATGGTCGTTCGGTGCCGGCGCCTCCGACACCTTCGTCCTGATCATCGCGGTGAACGACAGTACGACGTTCCGCTACAAAGGCGCCGACGTGCTGCAGAGCTTCCTGATCGTCCAGAGCGGCTCTTTGAACGGCGCCGGGATCGGCAGCCACACCGTCCCGGTTCCTTCCGGCTTCCCGGGCGTGACGATCTACTCGCAGATCGTCAGCTTCGACGGCACGACCGGCTTCTTCGAAGGTGCCAGCAACATCTTCCAGACGGCACTTCAATGAGCGATGCCTGCATGCGCTTCACTCCGGGTCGATCGTCGCCGCGAGGGACGGGTCGACATCGGGACCTTCAAATCGCAGCGTCAGGACATCGGAGAGGAGCACCGTCGCGCCGGGCCGGATCGGAGCTTTCTCGCCCTTGACGAGCTCTCGCCCGTCGACGACCGTCCGCTTGGTCGAGAGCGAGCGCACCTCGTAGCCGCTTGGAGCTTGCTCGAGGGCGATGTGCCAGCGGCTGATGCAGAGCGTGTCGCCCGCGTCCTGGAGCTTCAGGACGATGTCGTTGGTCCGCTCACCGGCGTGCTCCGACAAGCGTCCGAGGGTGATCCGGTCTTGGCACGGGAGCGCGATCGACTCTCCGGTCTGCTCGAGCACGACGCGGGTGGGGTAACGATTCGGATCGCGCCAATCGTAGGCCGAGAGCTCCGCGCGTCCCGGGAATCCCTTCAGCTCGGCGTCGGGAAGGCGCAGACAGCGAACGCGACGCTCCGGTGAGAGCCGCTCGACCGCCGCCTTCGACAAGCGGACCTCGCCGCCTCGGGCTCCACTGGCGACGCGCGCGGCGAAGTTCACCGAGTCACCACGCACCTTGCTTTCGCTGACCAGCGCCGGTCCGAAGTGGAGACCGGACCGAACGGACAAGCGCTCGGACTCTCCGACTTCGCCGTTCTCGAGAGCGATTCGCTCCTGCAGCACCACCAACGTGTCGAGGCCGGCCTCGACGTCATCGAAGGCGCAGAAGGCGCCGTCTCCTGCGAAGTCGATGACGCGGCCGCGGCCCCGCATCGCGGCCACGAGCAGCGCTTCGTGGCGGCGGAGCAACGCCTCTCCCGCCACGCTGCCATGGCTGGCGAAGTAGTCCGTCGAGCCGACGATATCGGTGAAGACCAACGCGACTTCCCGCTCGAAGCGGCGGCGCATCTGGCGAACCAGCTCGTCGCGCAGCCGCGAGAAGTCGTCGAAGCTCAGCGCGTCCCAGTCGATGTCGAACATGCCGCGGATCGTATCGACCCGTCCGCGGCGCCACAAGCACACACGAGCCGCAGGGGGGGCGGTCGCTTCACCCGTGCTTCTTTTCCTGCATAATGTCGGGCCGGTTCCAAGAGACTCGAGCCCACGGGAGACGCAACGATGAGAGCAGGACTCGATTTCCTCTCCGATCTGTCCGACGCCGATGTCGAATGGCTGGTCGAGAATGGCCAGGAGACGCAGGTGATTGCCAATACCGCCATCCTCGAGGAAGGTCGAGCGGTCGACGCGCTGGTGTTCGTGCTGCAAGGCCTCGTCGACGTTCGCCTCAAAGCGATCCAGGATCGGTCGGTCGCGACGCTGGGTCCGGGCGAGCTGCTCGGTGAGATGGCGTTCCTCGAAGACAGCCCGGCGTCCGCGACCATCACCGCCGTCGAGAACTCCTTGCTCCTGAAGGTCGGGTTCGATGTGTTGCGGGCGGAGGCGGAGAAGCGTCCCGAGTTCGCGGCGAGGCTTTATCGCGCGTTCGCGGTGACCGCCGCCCGAAGGCTGCGCGAGCGCGAGCGCCACTACGGCGAGCGCCTCGGGGTCGATCTTCATCAGGAGGGCTTGAGCGAAGCGGCCAGCCATCTGGGGCAGGTGCTCGAAGGCTTCAAGAAGCTCTTGCAGGAAGCCGATCAAGCGGCGCTGAAGGCAGGCGGCGAGATTCCCGAAGGCTTCAAGGAGCAGATCCGCGGCGGCTTCCGAATCTTCATCGAAGCGCTCCACACGACGCTCGGCGACGAGAGCCCACTCGATCAAGCGCACAAGGATCACCTGGGCTCGATGGTGCAGCGCGAGGTGCTCCCTTACCTCTTGCTCACGCGCACGGCCGAGCGGCTGTATGCAAAGCCCCGCGGCTATGCGGGCGACTTCCTCACGATCGACTGGATGTACGACGATCAGCCCGGCGGGACGGGCCGGTTGGGACCGTTCCTCGATCGCTGCTTCATGGACGAGAAGGCTGCGGAGGCGGTTCGCAACAGGCGCGGTCTTCTGTGCCAGGCGATCCGGCGGCACCTCGACGCGCACCCCGATCGGACCGTGCATGTCACGACGATGGCTTGCGGCCCGGCGCGCGAGGTCTTCGATGCGTTCGAGCAGCTCGACGACAAGAGCCGCATGCAGGTCAACCTCCTCGACATCGACAGCGAGGCCATCGCTCAGGTGAAAGGCGATGTCACGAAGCGCGGCTTGGACGACCAGGTGCAGCTCTTCCTGGCGAACCTCGTCTACCTCGCCCTTGGCCGCACCTCGATCGACGTGAAAGATCAGGACCTCGTCTACAGCATCGGGCTCATCGATTACTTCAATGACGACCTCGTCGGCAAGCTGATGAACTACGCGCATTCCATCCTGCGTCCCGGCGGCGAGCTCATCCTGGGCAACTTCCATCCCAAAAACCCCGACAAGGCGTTCATGGACCACGTCGTCGATTGGCGATTGATCCACCGGTCGGAGGACGACATGAACCGGCTGTTCGCGAGCTCGGCGTTCGGAAAGCCCTGCACGCGCATCGAGCTCGAGAAGGCCGGCGTGAATCTCTTCGCCGCCTGCACCAAGGACTGATGCTCACTGGAGGATTTCGGGCTTCGCGACGTCAGAAGCCGAGCTCACCGAGATGAATGCCTCACCCGCGCCGCGACTGTCCGCTGTCGTTCAGGGGCTCTTCGGGGGCGACGAGGCGTTGACGCGAGCGCTGCTCGAGGAGCTCTCGCTCGAAGCGCTCGACGCCGGCCGAACGCTCTTCCATCAGGGTGAGGTAGCGGACGCGGCCTACCTGATCGTATCGGGTCGCTTGCGCGTCGTGCTCGAGGGGGAGGGTGAGGAGTCGATCCTCAACGAGATCGGACCGGGCGAGCTGTTTGGTGAGATGGCGCTCCTCACCGACGATGCGCGCTCGGCGACGGTCTATGCGGTGCGCGACAGCCGCCTGGCGCGCTTGGGGCGAGAGTCGTTCTTGCGGATCTTGCGCCATCACCCCGGCTTCCTCTCGCACTTGACGGGAACCTTGGTCCGGCGGCTTCGGCGCTGGGGACCGCAAGGGACGCCGCACAGCTCGACGCCGACCTCGATCGCGCTCGTGCCGCTCGATGGTGAGATCGAGGCGCTCACCCAAGACCTCGCCGCCGCGCTCGAGGCCTTCGGACCGGTGGTCAAGCTCGACGGACCGTCGGTGCGCCAGCGCTTCGAGAGCATCGAGGCGCCGGGACTGGCGAGCTGGCTGACGGAGCAGGAGGAGGCGGCGCGCTTCACGCTCTACCGGGCGGACCGAGAGTGGACGCCTTGGACCGAGCTGTGCGCGCGCCAGGCCGACCGCATCCTCTTGATCGGGTCGGCCGCGGCCAGCCCCGAGCCCGGCTCGCTCGAGACCAAGCTTCAGGAGCGCTGGTCGAGCGGGCGCAGTCCGAAGCGAACGCTCCTGCTGATCCGAGAGACCGATGCGCCGCCCGACACGCGCAGTTGGCTCGATGCCCGCAACGTCGACGAGCACTTCCACCTTCGAAGCGGTGAGCCCGAGGACGTGCAGCGCCTGGCGAGGATCTTGGCGGGTCGGGCGGTCGGGCTGGTGCTCGGCGGCGGCGGTGCGCGCGGCCTGGCGCACATCGGCGTGATCCGGGCGCTGGAAGAGGTCGGCATCCCGATCGACTTCCTCGGCGGCACGAGCATCGGAGCGACGATCGCGGCGATGCTCGCGCTCGAAGGAGAATGGGCAGGCGTGAAGCGATCTTGGGAGCGCAGCTTCGTCGCGGCCACGGACTACACCTGGCCCGCCGTCGCGCTGACGAGTGGTCGCAAGCTGAACCGGAGCATCTGGACCGCCTTGGGCGGGCATCGGCTCGAAGACTTGAGGACCACGACCTTCGCGCTCTCGACCAACCTGAGCCGCGCCGAGCCGAGAGTGAGCCGACGCGGCGATCTGGCCGAGGAGGTCAGGGCGAGCGTGTCGTTGCCCGGGATCTTTCCGCCCTGCCTGAGTGAGGAAGGGGACTACCTGGTCGATGGCGGCTTGCTGAACAACGTCCCCGTCGACGTGATGCGTGACCTCGTCGGAGACGGTACGGTCATCGCGGTCGAGGTCACCGGCGCCGGAGATCTCGAAGCCGACGCCCGAATCTGCCGCGAGGCCTCGGGCTGGAGGCTCCTGCTCGAAAAGCTCACTCCCTGGACCGAGCGACGCACCTCCCCAAGCATGATGACCCTCCTCCTCCGCTCGACCCTGGTCGGCTCCGTCGCCGCCCGCAACGAGATCCGTCAGCAAGCCGACCTCTATCTGGAGCTGCCGATGGAAGGCTTCAGCCTATTGCAATTCGAAGAGCTGGAAGCGCTGGTGGAGCGAGGGTACGTGGGTGCGCTGAAGCCGGTGCAGGAGTGGTGGCAGGCGCGAGGCGGTGGAGTTTCCGAACAAGAGGAGATCTGAGGAACGCTGGGCTTCCTGAGTCACGACGGTGCCGCAACAGGCACCGTCGTGACTCAGGCACCAAGAGTTCTACGGCTTTTTGGATCTCACCGTGAATTCCAAAGGATCTGGCGCCACGAAGCCCTCAGGCGAGATGAAGCGGATGATCACCTTGTCGTCGCTAACGCCTTCGAGCTCGAGGGTCTCCACCCCTTCCTTGACGATGGCATGGTGCAGAGGTGCGGCCGTCTTCGACTCACGCAAGAGCCCATTGAGCGACTTGACCGTGGCAGCTCCTTCGACCTGGAAGAGGAAGACGTGCTTCCCATCCTTCACCAGCGTCTCGAAGTTGGAGTCGCTTGCACTCAGAGCCTGTTGGGCCAGCGCCTTTGCCTCCTTCGTCAGGCTGAACTGCAGCGTCACCTTCGAATCGCCCTCGAGGATCGATTTTTGGGTCCGTTGGACCTTCAAACCCGGAACGGACGCGGCGGAGACCTCGATCCAACTCGCATCCAGCTCCCAACCCTGACCCTCCGCCCATACCCTGACCTTGCCGGGCGCCGGCGACATCTTGGCCTGCTTGGCGGAGGGAAACTCGAGTGTCAGTTGGTGGCCTCCCTCGAGATCTACGGACCGGGCGGCGAAGGTGACCTCGGATTGCTCCGCGATCTTGAAGGTCCAGGAAGCACGAACCAGCTCCGGATCCAGACCTTGTGTGTTTCCGATCCTCGCAATCGTCTGCTTGCCACTGTCGACCAGAAGAACGTCTTGGTCCGGGATGTTCGGGTCGACTTCAGGGTAGCGCTTCAACGGAATCTCGGTCTGGTCGAACCGGCTCCCCGTCCTCAGCGCGACCAGCGATCCCCAAAGCGACCTGGCCAAAGCTCCGTACTCTCCATTCAGGAGATCGGCCTTGGTGGGAGGATCCGACACGTTCATGCTGTCGATGATGGCCGTCAGGTACGCATCGTAGTCGTTATGCTGCGCCAGACGGGCCAGGCGGCCGATCGACTCCGCTTTCAGTACCGAGTATCGGCCGTCGAGAGGCAGAGCCTGCTGGAGACGCTCCTCGTCAAAGAGAACATGGTTCTCGGCGACGGCCTTCAACGCTCCGTCATCTCGGTCCGAGACGGAGCTGGCGATCGCTTTTCCGGACTCCACGTCGACGAAGACTGTTCGGCTCGAGACGAATGCGGTCGAGCCTTGATCGCCGACGAAACTCGCAGGCACCAGAAGGAGTAGGCTGACGTAGTGGTTCTGGGGAATGGCGGAGTAGTTGGACTCGGCAGATCCGCTATGCCGAGCACCGATGCGAACCCGCAGCGTGTTGTCCGTCAACCGAGCCGTCGTGAGCAGGCTGTTGAAGTCTCGCCCGAGGGATGCCTCCAGGGCCTGCTGAACGGATTGAATGGAAGCTCCGCCCCCGATTCCGGCGTAGGCGGCCGATATTGCGAGAACGAGCTCGCGAAGCCGCTCTTGTCTCCTCGAAGCGATCGCCGCTTCGATCTGATCCGTCACGAGCAGGGGCAGAACGATCGGCGTCTTGGCCTCGAGGAGGTGTTCTAGTCGTGCCATCGCCGCCTGCAGCCCCAGAATGGAGGTCACAAGCGTCCTGCTCTCTTGATCCAACTCTTCGTTCTTGAGGAGATCTTTGGTCAGGGCACCGTAGTTTCGAGTCAGGTCCCGAGCCGCTTGGCTCTCGCGCAACTTACTGATAACGGCATTGATCCGGCTCAGGAGCGCAGCGATTGCGTGAGCTCGTCCCCATGTCGCCTTTTCCTTTTCGAAGGCCTCGAGTACCGAATCGAGGGATCCCTCACTCGACACGGTGAGTTTCGTGAAGACGTCTTGAAGCTCGGAGACAACTCTCTCCGGCGAATCTTGACCTTTCAAAGAATGAGCGTCGGTCGGCTGATCGTTCAATATCGAGAAGGACTCTCTGAGGGGTATCCAGGGGTGTTCTTCAGTCACGGAGGACAACCCCACCTTCTCCATGAAGAAGGAGAGGTTGAGATAGATGTCGATGGGAGTGTTCCTTTGGAGCGGCATGCTCGAGAGCTGGAGCCGCACGACATAGCCTCGATACCCTTCCCGCAGCGCCGCGTCGCGAATGTACCGATTGATGAGCTTCACCTCCTGGTAGAGGGCGGTGGCCGCCAGGTACCTCAGATTGGGCTCGATGCCCAGCTTGGCGGCATCCGTCACGTCCTGAGCTTCCTTAACCCGCAGGCTTTCGCCATCGGGCAAGACAAGCGGTACATTTCCGGATTCGCCCTCGGCGAAGCCCGGAGGCAGGATGTCACTGGGTGCCAGCTTGAGCTGGGCCGTCGCCTGGACCGCGTCGAGAACTGACTGCTCGAGCTGGAGTGTATCCGGGAGGGTCTGCTTCAGCGCGTCGGCCTCGCTGAGAGCAAACTCGGGCTGGAGTGCGTCCTTGTAATCGTCCCAGCGAGTCACGCTGACCACCGACACATGTGTGGATCCGACTTCCTCGTGGTTCTCGGGGAGACCGCATCCACCGATGAGGATTCCGAGCACCAGTAGTATCGGGGCAATTCGGGATAGCGGCCCGAGGGCTGAATAGAGAGTCCGCCTCATCTGAGACCTCCTTCTAGAGTTCGGCAATGACGTCCCCCTCTTGAACGACAAAACCACTCTCGGTCCGCCAAACGGATTGCACCGGCGCTTTCGGAAGGCGCCCTCAGAACCGCCGCCAGGCCCATGCACTCTGCGGCGGCGAGGAAGGCGTCGGACCCTGGCAGACTGTGGGGCCGATCGAATCCGCCACGAGCATTTCAGGAATCGCCACGCCTACGACATGAGGTCTGCTGCCCGCGAGGCCGAAAGGAGTTGATGCGGAGCATCCAGGATGCTGTTTGCGAGTCAGGGTCGCGGTCGGGGAGATTCAGATGTCGTCGGCACTACACGAGGAGGTCCGCCTCTTCCAGACCGTGTCCGAGCTCTTACGGGAGCGCACAGGCGAAGCCACAGACGGATTCCGAGAGATCGCCCGCATCGAGGCCACTCCGGGCTGCTCGGTCCCTGCTTCCGACCTCGAGCTCTCGTCAGCGGTTCGAACCGCTCTCGAGAAGCGGGGATACGAGCCCTGGACCCATCAGGCGGAAGCGATTCGGCACATTCAGGCGGGTCGGAACGTGGTGCTGACGACCCGGACGGCTTCCGGGAAGTCCCTTGTGTACGGCATCCCCATCGCCGAGATGCTGCTCGAGTCACCCGATGAAACCGCACTCCTGTGTTTTCCTCAGCGCGCCCTGGCCAATGACCAGCTCCAGTCACTGCGGAGCTTCCTGGAAGACGTGCTCGAGGCCGCGGGCCGTGAGTGTCCCGAGCATCTCATCGCTCGGTACGACGGCAGCACGCCCAAAGAGGACCGCCAGGCGATCCGGTCGCGGGCCCGGGTCGTCCTCACGAACCCGGAGATGCTCCACCTCTCGATGCTGGCTCACGCTTCCAAGTGGGAGCGCTTTCATCGGGGTCTCCGCTACCTGGTGATCGACGAGGCCCACGACTATCGCGGTGTCTTCGGCGCCAACCTCGCGATGTGCCTTCAGAGGCTTCGCCTCTCGAGTCGACGGCAGGGTCGACAGCCGCAGTTCATCGCTTGCTCGGCCACGATCCACGATCCGGTCGGGCATCTTCGACTGTTGACCGGGCTGGAGTTCTCCCTCGTCTCGCCGGATTCGGACGGAAGCGCGCAGGGAGAACGGCGCTTCTGGTGCCTGGAGACGTCCGAGCATCCGTTCGAGGCCGCTCGCCACCTGATGCGAGAGATGGTCCGCTCGGGTTTGAGAGTCCTTTGCTTCTGCAACAGCCGGCGAGGGGCTGAGGAGCTCACTCGCGACGTGCAGCGTTCTCTGGAGATGCAGGAGCGAGTCGCCGTCTACCGGGCCGGGCTGTCTCGAGAGGATCGGGCACGAATCGAGGAGGGGCTGAAGAGCGGCGACATCCGCGGTGTCTTCTCGACGAATGCCCTCGAGCTCGGCATCGACATCGGCGAGCTCGATGTTTGCCTGTGCGTCGGGTTTCCGAACACTCTGATGTCGCTGTGGCAACGGGCAGGACGTGTCGGTCGTCAAGGGAATCCGGGCGCGGTGGTGATCATTCCTGACGATCGGCCGCTCGACACGTACTACGCCGATCACCCGGATGTGCTCTTTCAGGGGGACACCGAGCCACTCGCCATCAACCTCAACTCCCGAACCCTGGCCAAATGGCACTACGCCTGCGCCTATCTCGAGGCGGATCGGAACATGGATCTCCTCGATCCGACCGAGCTCGAAGAGCCCCTTCGAACGATGGCGCTCGAGCACCGGTATGAGTGCTCACGATAATCGATGGGCTCGTGATCACGCTCTTTGAGGGATTGTTGGGGATGTTCTCCCCTCACCGCCGCCCCACTCGCTTCGCTCGGTCCGGTGCGGCGGCGGCTCGGGGAGGATGTTGTTCTGGCTCAGATCGGGTCCGAGAATGTGAATCGGACTTCGCGCCATCGGCCGTGGTCGATGATCTCGAGTTGGAGATCGAGCTGTCGGAGATCGAGCTTGGCCTGTTTGACGATGTCCTCGACCTCGAAGAGATTCTGAGCCGACGTCCGGTTGAGGTCGATTATCGCGAGGCCGTCGCCGAGATCGAGGTAGAGCCGCAGTAGCTCTTGGCATCTTGGGCGGTCGGGGCAATCCTGGCACCGGGTGCCATTGCGGGCGACGAGGGCGTCCTTGGAGTCGCACACCAGCGCGCCGGCCTCGAAGTACTTCCGGACGCGATGGACATGGTGCAGGCGTCCTCGGAGCTCGGTCCTCTCTTCGCCTTCGAGCAGGAAGGCATGGGGAAGGACGCGCACGAGCCGAAGCGTCGGCTTCGAGAAAGCGTCCCGGATGGATGGGTCGGTCTCGTACATGGTCAGGCTCCTCGTTTTGGGTGACGCCTTTGGGTCTTGGTCGATCGGCTCTGGCCGCGAGCGAAGAGCTCGAGGTAGAGGTTCTCGTCGAGCTGCTCGGCTTCCCGTTGAGCACCGGCGGTCAGGAGCTGGGCGCCGAGGTTGACCATCATTCGTACGTTCCCGAGCGAATGGTCGCAGAGGGTGGTGATCAGCTCGGGGGTCATCAGGGAGGGATTTCCTGCGGCTTCGAGCAAGTGCTCGAGAGTCGCACGCAGCTCGAGGGGCGGGAGGGTATCCAGCATCAGCCGCGCTCTCAGCCGGCTCTGGATCGGCAGGAGGTCTCGGTGCTCGAGCTTGTGTGCCAGGCGCCCGTCGCCGGCGAGGACGACCGTGAGGAGAAGGCGCGAATCGAAGTGATGGCTGGAGAGGGTGCGGAGCTCGGCGAAGAGCTCCGCGCTGACATCCTGCGCTTCGTCGACCAGCAGCACTGGGCGCACGAGCGTGCTCTCGATGTGTGCCACGAAGCGCTCGCGGAGCATCTTGAAGCCGTTCCACCGATTGTGAGGCCGGAGCGGCACCCCGAAGAGATCTCCCATCTCCCGGTAGAAGTCGGCGAGGTTGCTCTGGGGCCTTTCGATCGGTGCGACGACGACGTCGCGAAGCCTCGAGAGCCTCTGATCCAGGAGCCGCAAGACGACGCTCTTGCCGCTGCCGGGCTCGCCCGTGATGAGGGCGAAGCCGCCTTCACGGACGAGACCGTGCTCGAGCCGCCAAAGGAAGTCTTCGTGGCGCGGCGAAAGGTAGAGAGCCTCGACGGGCACATCGCTGGAGAAGGGGTTCCACTTCAAGCCATAGAGGGAGAGAAGCTTCTTGTTCATGAGGGGTCCTCGGTCTGGGTGGGGTCGCGATCGGAGTCGAAGGAGAGGTAGGCAGGGGGCAGTCCTCTGCGCTCTTGCTCGCGCAGGATCTTCTCGAGTAGCGGAGCCATGCCGCTGGGCTGGGGCCGAGACGGCTCGACCTCCTCCTCGCCCGGGTGAGCTCGCCAACGCCTCCGTCCCTCGGCATTGAGGGCTTTGTCGATCGGCTGGACCGGAGCGATGAGGACTCCGGTGTGCGGATCGACGAGGTCGACGTGGCCGAGGTCCCAGCGGGCGTAGCGCACGAAGACCGAGGGCAGATGAGCGCAATGGGAGGGGATCTCGAAGCGCTGTCCCTCGAGAGAGATCGTGGCATCGCCTCGCCTCGGCTTTCGACGAGCCTCGATTCGAAAGGCTCGCCGAAGATCGAGGGCCGAGGGGCAGGGGCGAGAGACGTCTTCATCCGAGCCGAAGCGCTCGAGCGGCGTCTGGCCGATCTCGGAATGCAGCCGCCGGTTGTAATCGGCTTCCATCCAGGCCAGCGTGGCCCGGTTGAGCAGCTCGAGGGTCAGCTCGGGGACGCCCTCGAGCATCTTCATCAGCCGGCCTTCGAGGGTGCCCCAGAATCGCTCTTGCTTGCCATTTTGATACGGCGAGTAGTCGAGCGTCGTCTGGTGGACGACCGAGAGATCCAAGAGGCCACGTCTCACTTCCTCGGCCCGCATGGCGCTGCCGTTGTCGGTGAGGAGCGAGCGCGGCAGTCCTCGCTTCTGGAAGGCCTGGCTCAGACCATGCACCAGAGCTTCGGCCGTCTCCTCGAGGTACCACTGAGCGTGGCAGGCGAGGCGGGAGTGATCGTCGAGCACACCGAAGAGCTTGGGCCGGATCCACTCGCCCTTCGGCGTGAGGATCGCCCGCGAGCCGACATGGAAGTCGAGGTGCCACAGACCCGAGACGTATTCGTTCTCGTAGCTGCGGACCTCGCGCTCCTCGAGACGCCGGGCCGCACGCTCTTGGGCCTCGGT
>JAVJTD010000041.1:0-6417 GCA_040219065.1 Planctomycetota bacterium | reverse complement strand
AGTCCTGCGGCGAGTGAGCGTCGCCAACCGACAGGTTCAAGCGCAGGACGGACGCTACGACCCGGTGGTTTCGGCCAACGGCCGAGTGATCGCTTTCGAGAGCGATGCGATCAACCTCGTGCCGGGCGACACCAATGATGTGCGGGACATCTTCGCGCGCATCCTCGACACCGCGCTCACGGTTCGCGTGAGCGTTGGCGCCGGTGGCGCACAAGCCAACGGCGAGAGCCGAAATGCCAGCGTCGATGCCCTCGGCCGCTTCATCGCGTTCGAGAGTGATGCGACGAATCTGGTGCCCGGCGATGACAACGACGTGACCGACATCTTCTTGGTCGACCTGCTCCTGAACACGATCGAGCGCGTGAGCCTCGGCAACGACGGCGGCCAGTCCGATGGAGTGAGCCGTCAGCCGTGTGTCTCGGGCAACGGTCGCTTCGTCGCGTTCTCGAGCGAGGCGAGCAATCTGGTCGAGGGCGACCTCAACGGTCGGGCCGACATCTTCGTTCGCGATCTGCTGCTCGACAAGACGGTGCGGGTCAACCTCTCGGGAGATGGCGCCGAGGCCGCGCTCGGAGACAGCTATCGTCCTTCGCTCTCTTCGAGCGGTCGTTACGTCGCGTTCCACAGCGATGCGACGAACCTGGTGCTGGACGACACCAATGGCGTCTCCGACATCTTCGTCCACGACCGGGATGTCGACGAGAACAGTGTCTTCGACGAGGGCAACGGCCCCACGGTGCGGGTCAGCGTCCATACCGACGGTACGGCTGGCACGCTCGACAGCGCGAATGCCTCGATCTCGGGCAACGGCAGCCGCATCGCCTTCGAGAGCCGCGCGCCGAATCTGGTCGATGGCGATCAGAACGGCGAGAGCGACGTCTTCATCCACGATCGAACCTCGGGTGAGACGACCCGGGTCAGCGTGGCCACCGGTGGTGCCGAAGCGGACTTCGCCAGCTTCTCGGCGAGCCTCTCGCGCGACGGGCTGGTAGTGGGCTTCGAGAGCCTGGCCTCGAACCTGGCGCTCGGTGTGCCCTTCGGGCAGCGCGCCGTGTACCTCCACACGATCGACGTCGCGGTCACGCAGCACATCGGCGTCAACGAGAACGGCGAGGCCTCGAACAGTGACACGCTGACGGTTCGGCTCTCGTCGGATGGGAGGTACGCGGTCTTCGCGAGCGCGGCAAGCAACCTCGTCGGGTCCGACACGAACAACCAACGCGACATCTTTCTCCGGGACCGAATCGAGCTGACGTTCAATGGAACCGGTCGTCCGGGCGACCTCTCGAATTTCGAGGTCGAAAACGCCATCGGCGACACGGGCAACATCCTGCTCGTGCTGGTCTCGTGCACGGGCAACGCCGGGTTCCCGCTGCCGAACGGACGCATCGTGCCGCTGACTTTCGACCACTGCACGACGTTTGGCTTGGAGGTGAGCACGCTCCTCTCCGGCATCGTCGACGGCTCGGGTCATGCGGCGACGACCGTCGTTCCGTTCCCGCCGCTGGCCGCTGGCCAGACGCTCCGCGCTTGTGCGGTGACCATCGGGACCGGGGGCTTCCGCTCGATCACGGCGCCCATCGCGATTCCGGTCATCAACTGACATTCCGGCCGGTGGCCCGGCCATTGGACACGACGACATGATTGCTCGCGGCCAATCGAGCAACCGGCCGAGATGGCGCGCCTCACCCGGCGGAGGCGCGTCGTTCTCGGCTCTCTACAGGCGCTTGGCGTAGTAGCGATCGCAGCTATTGTGACCGGTGTTGCCCATCGGTTGCTCGAGTCGCTCGAAGCCGTAGGACTCGTAGAGCTTCTGGGCCTGCTTCATGTGACCGAGCGTCTCGAGGTAGCAGAGTCGATAGCCGTGCTCTGTGGCAGCGCGGAGACTGTGCTCGAGGAGGGCACGGCCAGCGCCCAAGCCGCGTCCCGCTGGCAAGACGTACATCTTGCGCAGCTCACAGACGTCCGGCTCTCCGCCGACCAGACGAGCGATCCCGGCGCAGCCCACCACGCCGTCGTCGGTCTCGGCGACGAAGAAGGCGCTGCCCGGACCGGCATAGTGCTTCGACATCGCGTCGACCTCGGGATCGACGAATGAGTATCCGGGGCCGACCGCGTCGAACTCGGTCATCACGTCCCGAATGATGCGGGCGACCATTGGATCGTCGTCCGCGCTGATCCGACGAATCTCGAAACCGGGCATGGGAGGTCTCTCGCTTTCGATGGGCTTCTTCGTGCACGACGACTGTGTGTACGAGACACTCGTGCCCGATGTGGGGAGCCGCCCGACTCTCGCACCGCGGCTCCGAGAGCGTATGCTGTCCAGCTCCGCGTCGCGTCCTCGAGTGGTCCGAGGCCGCGATGAAGGAGTATCCGCGCAGGAGCACCTGATGTCGACACCCATCGCCCCGACCCCGGACGAGATCCGCCGAGCGCGCGTGCGGCTGGGCGACACGGTTCGGGAGACCCCGGTCTGGCAATGGCGCGGACCGAGGCTGGAGGCCGCTGCCGGCATGGTGGAGGTGTGGACGAAGCTCGAGCTGTGGCAGTACACCGGCAGCTTCAAGCCGAGGGGCGCGCTCTGCGTCATGCAGTCGCTCGACCAAGAGACCCTCGCCCGAGGCGTCACGGCCGTGAGCGCGGGTAACCATGCGATGGCCGTCGGCTATGCCGCGCGCGTGCTCGGCACGTCGGCCAAGGTCGTCATGCCCGAGAACGCCAATCCCTTTCGCGTGAAGGGGTGCCAGAGTTATGGCGCCGAGGTGGTCTTGACGAAGGACGTGCACGAGGCCTTCGAGACGGTCAGCCGCATCGCGCGCGAGGAGGGACGCACCTTCGTGCATCCCTTCGAGGGACCACTCACCGCCCTCGGCACCGCGACCCTCGGTCTCGAGCTCAGCGATCAGGTCCCCCGACTCGATGCGGTGATCGTCCCGATCGGCGGCGGTGGCCTCTGTGCCGGCGTCGCCGCGGCCATCGGCCAGCTCCAGCCGAGCTGCCGCATCATCGGTGTCGAGCCCGAGGGCGCGGACTCGATGCATCGCAGCTTCGCGTCCGGCAAGCCCGAGTCGATCGATGCGGTCCGGACCATCGCCGACAGTCTCGGCGCCCCGCACGCGGCACCGCACAGCTTCGCTTTGTGTCGCCAGTTCGTGCACGAGCTCGTCCGCGTCAGCGATGCCGAGCTGCGCGCGGCCATGCGGCTCCTGTTCCACGAGCTCAAGCTCGCCGTCGAGCCGGCCGGCGCCGCCACGACCGCCGCCCTGTGCGGTCCCCTGCGGGAAGCGTTGCAGGGAAAGCGCGTGGCCCTGATCCTGTGTGGTGCGAACATCGACCGAGACACGTTCTCGAAGCTGACTGACCAGAACCCGTGATCGAACTACGGAGATGACGAAGACCGATCGATGAAGATCTACACCAAGACCGGCGACGACGGGGACACCGGGCTCTTCGGCGGCAGCCGGGTCTCGAAAGCGAATCCTCGCGTGGAGGCCTACGGCGAAGTCGATGAGCTCAACGCCTTCGTGGGATGGGCAGCGACCAAGATCCGGCAGCCCGAGCTCGAAGAGATCCTGACCGTGATCCAGTCGGACCTGTTCATCGCCGGCGCCGACCTCGCGACCGAGCTGACGGCGCCGACCAAGGCGCAGAGCCAGACGATGCGCGTCGCACCGGAACAGGTCGCACGCCTGGAGCAATGGATCGACCGATTCGACGCCGAGTGCGAGCCCCTTCAAACCTTCATTCTGCCGGGTGGCTCCTCCGGGGGCGCGGCCCTGCACCTGTGTCGCACCGTCTCTCGTCGCGCCGAGCGCGCCATCGTTCGCCTCGCCACGCTCGAGCAGATCTCGCCGTCCGTCGCGATCTACTTCAATCGGCTCTCCGACCTGTTCTTCGTCCTCGCCCGGTGGGTCAACCGAAGGGACGGCGCGGTCGAAAAGCCCTGGAAGCCGCGCGGAAGCTGACATGACGGGCGACTCGAGCTCGGCTCCGATCTTCGACGCCGACGGCGCGCTGACCCGCGAGTTCCTCCTCGCCCGCGGGCACTGCTGCGAGAGCGGCTGCCGCAACTGCCCCTACGGATTCCGCAAGGACGATGGCCATTCGCTCCGCCTGGTCTCGCTCTGCCCCAGCAACACCGAGATCGTCGATGCGTTGGGCCTGGGAAAGCATCTCGTCGGTGTCGACGACTGGAGCGACTGGCCTGAGCGGTTGGTCGCAGACCTGCCGCGCCTCGGCCCCGATCTCGACATCGACCTGGATGCGGTTGAGACGCTCGTTCCGGATCTCGTGCTCGCCTCGCTCTCGGTGCCCGGCATGGAGAGGAACGTCGAGGGGCTCGAGCGACGGGGCATTCCACACCTCGTTCTCGATCCGCACTCGCTGGAGGACATCTACCAGGATCTGAAGCGCGTCGGACGAGCGGCGGGCTGCGAGGAGCACGCACGCCAGGTCGAGTCGCACCTTCGGGATCGGGTCGCCGCCGTGCAAGCTGCCGTGCGAGGAGACGAGAGCCGTCCGCGCCTCTACTGGGAGTGGTGGCCGAAGCCGCTCTTCTGTCCCGGCCGGCGCAACTGGCTGACAGAGATATCGGAGCTGGCAGGCGCGGTGAACGTCACCGCACACTACCCCGACGACGCGGCACGTCCCGAGCCTGAGGAGATCCTCGAGCTCCAGCCCGACTTCGTGCTGCTGGTCTGGACCGGCGTGCAGAAGGAAAAGGTGCGTCCCGATGTCGTGTCGAGGCGACCAGGCTGGGGCGAGCTCACGGCGCTGCGGGAAGGGCGCTTGCACGTGCTCGCAGAGGGGCTCTACTGTCGGCCGTCGCCGCGGCTCATCGAAGGCCTCGAAGAGCTGGCCAGGTTAGTCCACCCCGAGTGCTTCAGGAGGCTGACGTGATCCGTCGTCTGTGGGCCATCCTCACCCAGAGATGCCCGCGTTGCTTGAAGGGCCGAGTGTTCTGCGGGCTCTTCAAGACGCACGACACGTGCCCGACCTGTGGGCTGTCGTATCAACGCGAGCCCGGTTATTTCCTCGGCGCGATGTACTTCAGCTACGGCTTCGGAGTCGCGATCGTCGCGCCGATCACCTGGTACCTGATCGAGCGGGACACCGACCTGACGACCATCGCCATCGCGAACGCCACCGCGTTGATCCTCACCTCACCCTTGCTCTTCCGCTACGCCCGCATCCTCTGGCTCCACTTCGATCAGCTTTTCCACCCGAGGTGATCGGGCTGGTTTGAAACATGCGGGAGCGCCGACCAGGAGGGCCTCGACTGACGGTGGGGTGAGAGCCGTGAGCGGAGCGATCGGTCCTCGCTCGGCCCGGGGAGGGTCCCTGCCGGTAGAGTCCCGGGGAGGATCCTACCGCTTCATCGTCAACCTGAAGAACTGCGAAGCGTAGCGAGCCTTCTCTAGAAAAGTCTCGCTACGCTCGAAGGTTCTTGGAGTCGCCGGACGGACTCGATCTTCGCCCGGTCGATTACCGGCAACGACCCTCCACGGAATCGGCGAGGACCGGTCGCTGCGCTCGCGGCTCTCCCCCTTTCGTTCGTCACGATCCTCCCCGCTCCGATTTGAAACTACTCGGACCGCCGCATTCGGAGCGCCGGCTTCAGCCGGTCTCGGTGTCCTCCATCCAAGCGGCTCGGAGAAGGGGAAGGCCCTCGCCTGACAGGAGGGTAAGAGCCGTGAGCGGAGCGATCGGTCCTCGCTCGGCCCGGGGAGGGTCCCTGCCGGTAGAGTCTCGGGGAGGATTCGACCGCTTCATCGCCAACCTGAAGAACTGCGAAGCGTAGCGAGCCTTCTCGAGAGCAGTCTCGCTACGCTCGATGGCTCTCGGAGTCGCCGGGACGCTGCCGAATCAGCGTGTACTTGGCCGCTGGCGCGACGGATATGCGGAAAGCCCTTTCGACACGTTGGCCGCCCTCGTGAGCGACGTGATCGGAGAAGGCCCTCTCTCGAGCCACTTGTTCGCGTTCGCCAATCGAGCTTTGCGCAAGCGCCTTGGCCGCAGCTCCGAGGAGATCCCCCAATCTGGCACGTTCTACAGGCGTATTTGATCCCAGATCTACATGACCATCGTCAGTCTAGCCGACGATGGTCCGTGCCGCGCTATTATCTTTCCTCACGGAAGAGATACCAGTTGTCCTCAATGTGTCTGTATCGAATGGGCAGGCTATCGAGCCCGGAATCGAGATCTGGTACCAGTGGTTGTGGCGCAGTGGCTGAGTAACAGAAGCCTCTAACCCGGATATCTCACCAAAAAGAAGAAACGACCGCCCTTCTTACTCGTATGTAGCTTTGAAGCAAACAACTTACGAGTAAACACGAAGGGCGGTCGTCGATGACAGAGTGTACTCCTGAGCGGATGGTTGTTGAAGGGCCTGGTCGACGCGAGACGGTGGTGAGCTTC
>JAVJTD010000028.1:0-4838 GCA_040219065.1 Planctomycetota bacterium | reverse complement strand
AAGCGGGCTGTCCTCACCTTCGAGCGCACACCTCCCGGGGGCCGAAGGCCCCGGCCGCCGCGAGCCAACGACGTCCCTCGTGGATGGGGCGTTGATCTGGCGGCAGCTCTACCGCGAAGCGGTTTCGTCCAACTTTCGACTCTCAAGTTTCCAGACGCTCTCGGTCGCGCGTTCCCAGAGGTTTCAGATCAAACTCTCGATGACCGGACACGCCCTACACGAGCACACGTTCACACGTTCACACGAACACACGAACACCTGAGCACACGAGCACATCCTCTCCCCCGCCTGGACACCCTGGGCGACCAATGATAGCCTCGCTCTTCATTGGGCTCTGAATCGATCCGAGTGAGAAGGCTCCGGCGATGATTGCGAGACA
Source organism: Planctomycetota bacterium (assembly GCA_040219065.1). Taxonomy (GTDB): domain Bacteria; phylum Planctomycetota; class OFTM77; order OFTM77; family OFTM77; genus OFTM77. The sequence goes on along the minus strand of JAVJTD010000028.1, from coordinate 4,459 downwards.
ACTCCACCATCTGACATGGGTGCTCGCCCTCGCCTTGCTCCTGCTTCCGGCGCTCTGTCTGGGTGGGTTGCTCGAGCATGCCTGTGAGTGTGATCGCGATGTGACACCTTGCCAGCACGAGGCGTCCTGTCTCGACGATCCGTGTGCATCGATTCCGGCGCCGAAGGAGAAGGAGTGGGGAGACTCGCTCGTCTCGTGCGCAATTCCGGAAGTGGCCACTCCGTTGGCTTTGGCTCAGAAGCCAGCGTCGATTCCGCCCGTGCGACCGGTCAGGGCCGTGAACCTGCTGCCTCATGAGAGTGACCGGCCACTGCTGAACTGAGAGCCGTCGCCTCCTCGTCGATGATCCGCGCTGACGGTGCGTCCGCACCGGCGGATCGTCGTGGCGATTCCTTGGAGAATCGAGGAACGGCTCCATGCAGAAGAGACATGGCTGGATCGCGGTGTGGGCCGCGGTCCTGCTGGGCGGGTGTGTCACCTATCGGCCCGCTCCGATCGAGACGCTCGACGTGTTGCGCGGCCTCGAGGCGATCGCGGCACCCGACGAGACATCGGGACTGAGCAAGCGCGAGCTGGCAGCCTTCGCGATCACACACCATCCGGCACTCAGCGCCACTCGGGCAAGGCTAGGCATCCGGAGCGCGCTCCTGGTAGAAGCCGGCCTGCTACCGGATCCCCAGCTCGGCTGGGGCGCGATGGACCTCGTGGCCTCTGAGATCGTCGAGGGGACCTCATCATCACTCGAGGTGATCTCCGGCTTCAGCACAATGCTCCCCCTGCTTCGGCCCGGTGAGCGGGACGCCAAGGTGGCCCTCGCCGAGCGAGAGCTCGAGCTGGCGAAATGCGACCTGCTCACGGCCGAGTGGCAGCTCACGCGCGACGTCCATATCGCTTGCGAGGAGCAGCTCGTAGCGGAGCTCCGTCTCGCGCGGACCCGTGAGCTCGCGAGCCTCGCCGGGTCCACCGCCGACTACTTCGACCGCGCGAAGGGCGCGGGGGCGGCGACCGCGATCCAGGCGAACCTCGCGCGCGGGGAGCTGCTCTCGATCCGGCTCGAGGAGGTGCGTGCCGAGAACCGGGCGCAGCAGGCGCGACAACGATTGAATGCACTGCTCGGGATCCCGCCGGACAGCGAGCTCCCGCTCCGCGCGGACGAGGAGCCCTCTCTGCCCGAGTCACTCCGCGATGCCGATCCGGGCTCTCTGGCCGAGGCCGCGATGAGCCTCCGCCCCGATCTCGTGGCTCGCGAGGTCGCCTACCGCGCTTCAGAGGAAGGCGTGCGGCTGGCCGTGGCGAAGCAGTATCCCTCGATCGCGATCGGCACCGGCATCCAGATCACGATCCCGATCTTCTCGGGCTTCGGGCGACCGAGGATTCGCACTGCTCTCGCCCGGCGCGACCGCGCGGCCCGCGAGCTCGCCGCTTCCGTCCACCAGGTACGAGGAGAGATCGCGGCGGCCTTCGCACGCTGGACCGTCTCGGCACGCAAGGTCGATTTGATCGAGGCGGAGCTCTTGCCCAACGCGGAGGAGACGCTCGAGCTGTCGCGAGAGGCCCTGGAAGCCGGTGAGGCGACGCTCCTCGAGACCCTCGCCTTGCAGCGGGCACTGCTCGAAGCCCGCACCACTCAGGCGGAGGCGATCGCCGATCGCGCCAAGCAGACCTGGGAGCTCCTCTCGGCGAGTGGCCTGCTCTTGCCCGAGCCCAAGACCCTCGTGGAGGAAACGATCCGATGAAGTCTTACTCTTACACACTTTCACTCATCTGGGTCCTCCTGCTCCTCCTGGCATGCTCGGAGGACCACGGTGGGCAGGAGGCGCACGCAGGCGACGAGGAAGCCCACGGCGTCGTCGTCTTGTCCGAGTCCCAAGCGGAGTCGGCCGGGATCTCGCTGGAGACGGCCCGGCCCGGCCGCGTCTCGGAGGTCCTCACCTTGCCCGGCTCGGTCGCCTCGAACGCCGACGCCGTGATCCATGTCACCCCGCGCGTGGCCGGACAAGTCCGAGGCGTGTTCAAGCAGCTCGGCGAGCACGTCGCGCCGGGTGATCTGCTCTGCGTCCTCGACAGCGTCGAGCTCGGCGAGGCGGTCGCCGATTACCTGCACGATCGCGCCATGGTCGATTCCGCCGAGGAGACGCTCGACCGCGGGCGCGAGCTCTTCGCCAAAAGGCTGGAAGCGCTTTCCACCGTCCTCGAAGGAGCGATCACGGTGCAGCAGCGCATCCGCGACCGTGAGGCCGATCTCCAGGAGAGAGCCGTCTCGACGATCCGTCCGCTGCTCGAAGCGGAGAAGTCACTCGAGCTCGCGAAGCTGGAGCGCGACGAGCGCCTGGTCGAGCTCGAAGCGCTTCGGGACACCCGCCTGCTCGAGCTCGAGGTCTCCCTGCGAGCGCGCCGCATCGAGCTCGCCGCCGCCATCGATCGATTGGAGACCCTCGGCGTACCCGAGTCGGCGCTCGAGTCCCTCACGCCCGACTCCAAGCTCGGCTCCGGGGAGTATCGCGTGGTCGCGCCGGGTGAGGGCATCATCGTCGACCGTCATGTCTCGACCGGCGAGTTCGCGATGGCTGGCACCAAGCTCTTCGTCCTCGAAGACCTCTCGAGCGTCTGGTTCGTCGCGTCCGCCTTCGAGGAGCAGCTCTCGAGGGTGAGGACCGGACAGAGCGCCTCGGTGCTCCTGGACGCGTTTCCAGACACCCGGCTCCATGGCAAGGTCAGCTTCGTCGACTACCACGTCGATCCCGTCAGCCGCTCGGTCGGCGTGCGCATCACCCTGGACAACGAGCAGCTCACGTCATGGCCCGAGGAGTTTCCGATCCGGCCGGGGATGTTCGGGCGAGTCGCGCTCGAGACCGACGTGCGCGACGCCGCTTTGGTGATCCCGGAAGAAGCGCTGCTGCACGGCGATCTGGGCGATACCGTCTTCGTCGAGATCGCGCCGCGCACCTACGAGCGTCGCTGGCTGAGGGTGCGGCCCGCGGCCGAGGGGCGCGTCGAGGTGCTGGACGGCCTCTCCGAAGGCGACCGCGTCGTCGCCACGGGCACCTTCCTTCTCGACTCGGCCGAGCGCCAAGGCGAGCTCGGCGGCGGACACGACCATTGAGGAGGCGATGACATGATTCGACGGCTCATCGACTTCTCGCTCGACAACCGGCTCGTCGTCTGCATCGGCTGGCTGCTCGTCGTCGTCCTCGGCCTCGACTCCCTGAAGCGGCTTCCCATCGATGCTGTTCCCGACGTCACCAACGTGCAGGTCCAGGTCCTGACCAACAGCCCCGGCCTCGCCCCTCAGGAGGTCGAGTCCTTCATCACCTTCCCGGTCGAGACGGCGATGAGCGGGCTGCCGAGCATCGAGCAGATCCGATCCGTCTCGAAGTTCGGCCTGTCGGTCGTGACGGTCGTCTTCGAGGAAGGCACCGACATCTACTGGGCGCGGCAGCTCGTCTCGGAGCGGCTCTCGGCCGCGCGCGAGTCGATCCCGGACGGCTACGGCGATCCGGGACTCGGACCGATCTCGACTGGCCTCGGCGAGATCTACCAGTTCGAGGTGCGCGGCGAGGGGCACTCGGCGATGGAGCTGAGGGACATCCTCGACTGGACGGTGGCCTACCAGCTCCGCTCGGTGCCGGGCGTCGTGGAGGTGAACTCGTTCGGTGGCGAGCTGCGGACGTATCAGGTCACGCTCGACCCTTCGAAGCTGCGGGCATACGGCATCTCTGTGCGGCGCGTCTTCGAGGCGCTCGAGCAGAACAACCGCAACGTCGGGGGCGGCTACATCGTCCACGCTGACGAGCAGTACCTCGTGCGCGGCGAGGGGCTCGTCGAAAGCCTGGCCGACCTCGCCAAAATCGTCGTCGCGAACGACGCGCGGGGCACGGCGGTGTACCTCGAGAACCTCGGTACCGTCGAGCTCGCCCCGATGATCCGGCAAGGCGCGGTCACACGGGACGGTCGCGGGGAGGCGGTCGTCGGCATCGTGATGATGCTGATGGGCGCGAACTCCAGGACCGTCGCCGAGGCGGTGCACGAGAAAGTGCAGGAGATCGAGAAGACGCTGCCCGAAGGCGTGACGATCGACACCTTCTACAACCGCACAGACCTCGTCGAGCGCACGATCGACACCGTCGCCGCGAACCTGATCGAAGGCGGTGTGCTCGTCGTCGTCGTGCTGCTGCTGCTCCTGGGCAGCTTGCGCGGCGGGCTGATCGTGGCGGCCGCGATTCCGCTCTCGATGCTGGTGGCGGTCACCTGCATGCGCTGGGTGGGCCTATCCGGCAACCTGATGTCTCTCGGCGCGATCGACTTCGGCATCATCGTCGATGGCGCCGTCGTGATGGTCGAGAGCATCGTCGCCTACGTCTTCCTCCACAAGGACGACCCGGAGCCCCATCTCGAGAAGGTGCCGACGGCGAAGAGCACCGGGCGTGCGACTTGGTGACACGCCGCCCGCACCTTCTCG